>DAIDJI010000581.1 GCA_027451455.1 Planctomycetales bacterium
CGGCGGCAGGCTTCATCGGCCTCTTTCAGTTGCCCGACTCGAAATAGCGCGTCGATCCGGATGATCGAGGCAGGAAGGTCTCCCGGCGAATACCGGAGGGCTCGGTCGCAGTCCTGCACTGCTGCTGGATAGTCATGACGATCGCTGAGCAATACGGCCCGCAAGACCAGGTCGTGGGCCCGGATCGAGCCTTTGCTTTCGCGGCGGACGGCTTCCTCCAGGTCGTCTAGAGCCCGGTTCTCCTCGGTCCGGGTCATCGGCCGTCTTGCAAGAGTTAGAGACGCCCGCTCTCGATAGGGCAGAGCAGATTTGGGGAATTGGTCCATCGCTTTGGCGAGACAATCCTCGGCCCTTTTTCGCTGGCCTCTCCGCTCGAGGAAACGAGCCAGGTCAAGTCGAGGTTTGATCCAGAAGCTGCTGCCCAGCCGCACGGCCTCCTCAAGATCGCGGCCGGCGAGGTCAAGGTCGGTCGTGAGCCCGGGGAGAGCCCGCAGGACATACCGTCTATAGAGCAGGACGGCACGTTGCCGTGGGTCGTTAGTGAGTTCGAGGGCCCGACCGTAATCGGACTCGGCCCCTCGGATTAGGGAGAGAACGCGCTCTCTGGCGGCGGGGAGATCGAGAAGGCTCTTCCGCGCCAATTCTGTCCGGGCCATGCCGCGAAGGGCGAAGCCCCATGCCAACTCCGGTCGGTCCTTCAGGCAGTCGTCGAGCTCGGCCACGGCCTCCACCGGGCGCCCGAGTCGGAGATAGCACTTCGCCAGCAGAAGTCGAGACCAAGCCTGCGACACCGGCTGATTCCGCTGCGCGATCTTCAGGTTGAGTACGGCCGACTCTGGGGACCCGTAGCGATAGTCGAGGTAGCCGACTAGGTAATCGTCGTACTGGTCGGGAGGCCCTCCGACCTCGACGGTGACCGGATCGATCTCGGGCCCGGTGGGTGCGTCGAGCCGGGCGCGAAGCCGCTCATAGGCACGGGACGAGGCCCTGCCACGGAGTGACCGGGCCTGGGCGAGAGCACGCCGGGCACGATCCGATACACTGCCCGGCGTCGCCTGCGTCTCGGAGTCGGCTAGGATCAGCAGCAAGGCGAGGACACTTCGCCGAACATCATCCCGAAGCTTCTCGGAGAACACAGGGCCGATCGCGGCCGATAGATCCCAGGTCGCATCGTCGCGATAGCCGACAGCGGACAGGGCCCGGTGGGCCCTGCCCACGATCTCCGACACCGATTGCACCGGATCTTCATCTCGAAATATTGCCAGCCCCAGTAGCGCTTCTTCGCGGAGCCGAGCGAACTCGAGATACCAGGCCCGCTCCTTCGCGTCGCGTGCCTCAGCCGAGCGCTGGGTGTCGCGCAGAAGCTGGGCCCGGTCGCGGATCTCATCGGCCCGGGCCCAGAAGTCGGCCAGCCGACGATCCTTTCCCAACGCCGCTTCCAGGCCCTCCAGTAGCCTCAGGCTTTCTTCGTAGCGTCCGGTGTCGAGAAGGGCGCGGCCGCGGGTCAGTTCGTCACTGGCGAGGAGTCTTGTCCTTTCAAGTGCGTCGCGGTCGCGCTTCCAGAACACGGCGGCCACGACCGCCGCCGCCAGCGCCGCCGTGCCGACCGCCGTCCGGATACGACGGACTCGTTCGCGGCGGAGCCGTCGCTCGGCCTCCTGCCGCTCACGCTCCTGTCGCTCCTCCCGCCGGATCGCGTATTGCTCGATCGCCGCGGCGAGGGCTCCGGCATCGTCGAATCGAAGTTCCCTCTCCGGCGAGAGGCATCGGAGGGCGATCTCAGTCAAATCGGCGTCCGGATACTCCCACAACCGCGTCCGGGCGTCAGAGAGATCCGCCGCCGCCGCCGCCTTCAACGAGGTGGTCGAATCGCCTCGATAGGGCGGAAATCCCGTTAGTATCTCGCAGAGTATCGCCCCGAGTCCGAAGACGTCGGTTCGTTCGTCCAGCTCGTCGTTTCGTCCCAGGGCCTGTTCCGGGGCCATGTAGGGGGGAGTGCCGACGATGGAGCCCCGTCGCGATACCAGGCCCGCCACTCCGTTGGTTGAGATCAACGGCTCCGCCCCCGGATCGTCGTCGGCCGGAAGCTCTGGCCCTCCTCGACAGGGCAACACCTTGGCGAAACCCCAGTCCATCACCTGGACCTCTCCGAAGGCGCCCACCATGAGGTTCGCCGGTTTCAAATCACGATGGATGACACCTTTCTTGTGGGCGTAGGCCACTGCCTGGCAGACCTTCAGGAATATGTTCAGATCATCGGCGACCCGCCTCACCGCCAGGTCGCCCAGATGCGCTGCCAGCGTCCGGCCCAGCACCTGTCTCATCGCGAAATAAAGCCGGTGGTCAGGCGGCAGGAACTGGCCAAGTTCGTGGACCGGCACAATGTTCGGGTGCTGGAGTTGCCCAGTGAGTTGGGCCTCGCGGATCAGTCGGCGCTGCGCGTGAGGGTCGTCCCGCAGATGATCCCGCAGAACTTTTAGAGCCAGTTGGCGATCAAGAACCTTGTCATGGACCCGGTAGACAACGCCCACACCGCCGAAGCCGATGACGTCGCGGAACTCGTAGCGAGTCACCTCGCTGAGCACCAGGCCCGGCCGCCCCCAGGCCGATCTTGTCTCCCCCGCCGAACCGCTTTCGGCCTGGTGGGTAGCCAGGGCCGTGGTCCCCGGAGACGCTCCGGTCTCCGAGGATCCGACAAGGACATCGGTGCCCATCGGCACCGCCGTCTCCATCGGCCTCCTCGGGGCGGTCAGCGGGTTCGGAGGAGTCGACGAGTCCGAAGCAGAGCCGTGACCACGGTCCTCGATCTGTTCTGCGAGACACCTGATCCGCTCAAGGCGACCGAGGCACGAGCGACATGCATCGAGATGCATTTGCACCTCAGCCCGACGCCAGGGCTCCAGCCTCCCCGCTAGAAACGACTCGATCTCCCGATCGAGCGGATGGTCCATGGCTTCGTCCCACCCTTATCCGCCCGCGGAGTGGCAATCGCGGCCTCTCCCCGGGTGCCCAAGCCGGTCATCCAATGCTCGATAGGCGAATCCACTAGATGCCTACAAAGGCGGATTTCACCTAAAGGCACGCCAAAAAGACGATTGATTATTCAAAAGCCTACTTTCGAGAACTGTGGGAGGAGCATATCTCATGTGACAACAGCATGTCCAGGGGCTGTCGATGATTCACACCTTTTTTGTGTGGCCTGTAGATTAGAATCAACCAGCAACATGCCGTCCTACCGTAACCATGCCGCATTGTCCGCTTTGCATTGTCTAGAAGCATCCAGATCCTGAACTTATGGGAGTTACGAGACGCTGTTCACGTTGGTCCTCACCTTGAGCCGCATGAAATTCTGAGTCATATTAGTCATTTCGACACATGCAATGTGTTAAGTATCCAAGTATAATTTTGTGTCTTCGGAATCCGGCAAGGTGACCGGCAAGGATTCGAGGCGAAAGTTCATGCCGCAGTCGATCCCCAGAGGTCTGACCCGCGATTGCGTCCTGCAGGCGCTCGCCGATCTGGACGCCGGGATCGAGCACCCTTTCGGCCCTCCGACGGGCTACGAGCTACTCCACGAGGGCCGGCGTTATGCGCCCAAGGCCGTCATCGGGCTCGCCTGTCGGCCGCTGATCGGCCGGGTCTTGCGGCCGGAAGAGTTCAGCGGCGGCCAGTCGAAGGGGCAGGCCAACTACGTCCTGCGGGAGTTGGGATTCACCGTGGTCGCAAAGGGCGAGAGTATCGATCCGCAGGAACGAGCAGAATTCGTCGAGTAACGCCTACCCGCGACCCCTCCAGACGGCCCGGATCACCGGCGTCTTCCTGTGTGAAGCGAGGCGTGCTATCATTCTTCCGGGTGGATGTCCCTCGCCTGGATTCTCGGTCGATCGAGAAGCTGGTCCCTGTCGTGATCGGTGAGCCTGGCGAGGTCTCCGCATCAGGTTGTATCTCCGGCTCGATCGTGGTCCTGTCGAAGAAGCAAGAGATCGATGCCTGTCGACCGATTATCACCGGAAGATGTCGGACGAATCGCCCGGGTCCGGCAGCGCCGTTATTTGATCGATGAGGTCCATCCCTGCGACGGGCTCGCTCGGGAGATCGTCCGGCTCTCCTGCATCGACCCGGACGACCTCGGCCGTCCGCTGGATGTCGTCTGGCAAA
>DAIDJI010000582.1 GCA_027451455.1 Planctomycetales bacterium
TAACCCTCGGCGCCCCAGATCCGGATCTTGCGGACCGGATTATAGCTCGCCCGGCTCGCCTTCACGTGCGCGACCGTCCCGTCTTCAAACTCGATCCGGGCATCGGCGACATCCTCCGCGTCGCCGAAGACGCTCACTCCGACCGCTGCGACCGAATGCACCGGCGACCCGACCATCGAGAGAATCAGGTCGAGGTCGTGGATCATCAGGTCGAAGACAACGCCGATGTCCGTCGAGCGGAAGGTGAAGGTGGATAGGCGCTCGGCGTCGAGGAATTTGGGGCGGATCGGCGTCTTTTCCAGTGCGCCGAGCGCCGGATTGAATCGCTCGATATGGCCGACCTGGAGCACGGCGCCCGACGACCGGGCGATCTCGAGGATCTGCTCGGCCTCGTCGACCGACGCGGCCATCGGCTTTTCGATCAGCGTGGCGATCCCTCGCGAGAGGAATGGCGCGGCAACCTCGAGGTGCAGAACCGTTGGAACAGCGACGACGACCGCATCAACTCGATCGACCAGCGCCCGGTGGTCGTCGAAGGCGGCGACCTGGTGGCGATCGGCGATGAGGGCCGCGCGGTCGGGGCTGACATCGGCCACGCCAACCAACCGGGCGCCGGGCATCTTCGAGAGGATCCGGGCATGATGCTGGCCGAGATGTCCGACCCCGACCACGCCGACTCGCATCGGATTCATGCGCTCGCCTTTCTCAACCGCTCCCGGGCACGGCCCTGCCGACCCTGGTGCTGTGCCTCGATGAAATCTAGCAGGCTCCGCACCTCCGCGCAGAGGTGTCCGTGAGATTCGAGAATCTTGGCCGCCTGCGAGGCCGACATCTTGGCCCGGTAGATCAGCCGGTGGGCCTCGTGCAGGCCGGCGATCGACTCGGCCGAGATCCCATGCCGTCGAAGGCCGACGACGTTGACGCAACGGACCTTCGACGGGTTGCCGTCGACGATCATGAACCGCGGAACGTCGTGGTAGATCCGCGAGAGACCGCCGACGTAGCTGTACTCGCCGAAGGTCACGAAGGGATGAACGCCGACGCCTCCCGAGATCGTCACGAAGGATTCGACGTGGGTATGGCCCGCCAGAATCGTGTTATTGGCGATAATCACGCGATCTTCGAGGATGCAGTCGTGAGCGACGTGGACGTGGACCATCAGCAGATTGTCGGAGCCGACGCGAGTGACGCCCTCGTCCTTCTCGCTCCCTCGGTGGATGGTCACGCCCTCGCGGAAGACGTTGCGGTCGCCGATCTCGACACGAGTGGGCGTCCCCTTGTACGAAAGGTCCTGGGGCTCGCCGCCGATCGCGGCGTAGGGGTGGACGATGTTGTCCCGGCCGAGGACCGTCCGACCGAGGACGCAGACGTGGGCGATCAGGCGGGTGCCCCGGCCGATGATGACCTCGGGGCCGACGACACAGTAAGGCCCGATCTCCACGTCCTCGTCAATCTCGGCGCGGGGGTCGATGCAGGCGGTGTCGGCAATCAGGGTGGCCATGATCGCTGGATCCCTCCAGATGGGTTGAAGATGGGGCAAGAACCAGCCGGCTTCCGTGCCGGATGGCCGCGGACCGTGACAATCGGGCGACGGATGGCCCCGATCCGTCCCCGAGCCGATCAGGCCCCGATCGCCTGCTCGAGCCGAGAGGAACCCCGGCCAACGCCGGCGGCGGCGCGGCGGGCATCGACGATCGCAAAGCGGATGCGAGCCTCGGCCGCCAGCTCGCCGCATACTCGCGCCCGGCCGGTCACGACCGCCGAGTGGTTCTTGATCCGATCGCCAATCACTTCCAGAACAAGCTGGTCGCCGGGAATGATCGGCCGCCTCAGCTTGATCGCGTCAACCGCCGCGATCAGCGCCAGCTTCCCCTCCCGCGGAAGGCTGGATGCGAGCAGGACTCCGGCCGTCTGCGCCAGTGCCTCAACCACGAGGACTCCCGGCATGATCGGCATCCCAGGCCAGTGCCCGGCGAAGAACGGCTCGTTGATGCTGACGTTCTTGATCCCCACAACGCGCTGGCGCGGGGTCAACTCCAGAACGCGGTCGACCAGAAGGAACGGATACCGGTGCGGGAGCAACCGCATGATTCCGGCCACGTCGATCGTCCCATCCTCGCGAAGGGGAAGCGGCTCGACGACGCAGGGCGATTGGACCGTCCGCGCCGCGGCCTCGATCAGCTTCCGCCCGAGCGCGGCATTGGTCTGGTGGCCCGATCGATGCGCCACGATGAACCCTTGCAAGTCGGCCCCGACGAGAGCCAGATCGCCGACCATGTCGAGAACCTTGTGCCGGGCGCACTCGTCGGCGAACCGGAGCGTGTTCCCAACCACACCGGAGCCGCCGAAGAGAAGAACGTCGGCCTCGGTGGTCCGGGTGCCGATCCCTGCCGCCCGGAGGGCCTGGGCCTCGGTTTCGAGGAGAAACGTCCGGCAGGAGGCGATCTCGTCGCGGAACGATTCCGGCGTGATCGCCGCGCAGTAGCTCTGGGCGGGGATCGGAGCGCCCCGGCCGTAGTCGAGATGGTACGAGAGGGTCAATCCGCCGCTGGGTCCGGGCGGGTGGAACGCCAGGACGGCGTCCCCCTCGCGGACACAGATCGGCTCATCCACCGAGAGAATGGCTCGATCGGCATCCTGTTCGACCAGTCCGGCGGCGTCGATCGCCTCGACGAAGGCCCGACTGGATCCATCGCATCCCGGGCATTCGGCGGAGTCGATTTCGACAACCACGTTGTCGACCTGTAGGCCGGCCAGGGCGGCCATCACGTGCTCGATCATCTCGACGGACGCCTGGCCCCGGCGGATGGTCGTGCGCCTCGGCGACGGGACCACCGCCTCCAGTCGAGCCGGGATTCTCGGGCGGCCGGGCAGATCCGACCGCTCGAAGACGATCCCCTCGTCGGTCCCGGCCGGGTGGAACCGGATCGTCACGTCGGCTCCGTGGAAGAAGCCGACCCCGCGAACCACCGCCGGGCGGGCGAGCGTCCGCTGCCGCCGGGTCCTCGTTTCGACCATGCGCCGTCCCCTTCGCGTCGTCTCGCCTCGATCCTCGGAGAGTGTCCGAGTCGCGCCACGGAAGCGAGAGGGATGACAGGTCAGGCGGGTTACGCCGGCGCTGACCTGCCTGAATCGCTTCGCTTCTGGTACTCGGGTACCCCAACCCATCCCCGCACGACCGCCACGGCCTCACTGGCTGCCGACGGTCGCATTGCCGGGGGCCTGACCCTGGTGTCCCTGCGCCGGGGCGGGGCGGTCGGTCGGCTTGCCGAGCTTCTGGTAGCTCTGGTTGAGGTAGAAGACCACTTCCTTGGTAATGTCGTTACCGGGATCAGAGTAGATCACCGGACGATTGACGGCAGCCATGACCGAGTTCGGATCGCTTCCGCTGGGAGGGGTGCTGGAAGACGTCAGCACGTGGGTGATCCCGCGGTGCTGCGCGACCCAGGCAGAGTAGGCCTGGACCTCCTTGTAAAGGGTCGCCATCATCTCAGCCTGGCGGTTGCTGATCTCGCGCTCGGCCGATTCCTTGGTCGCCTCGGCCTTGGCCTTCAGCTCGGTGAGGACGTTCTCCTGCTTGTGATAGTCCTCAGAGGTCGGGTTCAGCTTCTTCATCATCTCGTAGACCGACCGCGCCTGCTCTTCCAGCCGCATCAGCTCGGCCTTTCGGACCCCGATGGCCGACTGGATCTCCTTGGTGGCCGCCTTCACCTTCTCGTAGTTCTTGAAGACGTAGTCGAGGTCAATCGTGCCGACAATGGTCGGCTTGCCCGGCTTGAGAGAGGCGCTGGAGGCCGTGCCCGTGTTCGCCGAGGCGCCCTGGACCTGTCGATCGGCCTTGGGGGCCTGGGCCCGAGTCGTCCCGACCAGCAAGACGCAACCGGCGAGGCTCAGTCCGATCACCCGAATCTTCCGAGGCGAAACACCCATCGGTACAACTCCTTTTTACCGTGGTGGTGCGATCCAGAGTGACGGAGTCCCCTGGAGGTCCTTCCAGCCATGGACATGGACGCGCCGCTCAGTCCGGGGGGACCGCGCGGTCTTCCCCCGCGACCGGGCCGAGACGGGGGCATTCTGCCCCGACGGCCCGGGACGGTCAAGCCGAACCGGGCGGAGTTCGCCACGGTTCCAGCCCGCTCAGAGCCCACGCGGCTCGG
>DAIDJI010000583.1 GCA_027451455.1 Planctomycetales bacterium
AACGCCTACCAGGCCGACGGGATTGTCCTGGCGAACCGAGTGAAACCGCACACGGATTTCCGCGGGGTTCATGAGTCCGGTGTGCTGAAGATGCTGGTGATCGGCCTGGGCAAGCGCCAGGGCGCCAGCCAGGTCCACAAGCTGGGCATCCGAGGGCTCTGCGAGGTCCTGCCCGCCGTCGGTCGCACGCTCGTCGAGAAGACCCCGTTCGCGCTCGGCCTCGCGCTCCTCGAAAACGCCGAGGACACCACCGCCGAGATCGTCGCCATCGAGCCGGAGGCGATCTTCGACGAGGAACCGAAACTGCTGGAGCGGGCCCGAGGGCTGATGGGCCGGCTCCCGTTCGACCAGATCGACGTCCTGATCGTCGGCGAGCTGGGAAAGAACTACTCGGGGGCTGGGATGGACCCGAACGTGATCGGCCGGCTCTACGTCGAGACCCAGCCCGATTTCGACCGGCCGAAGGTCACGAGGCTCGCCGTGCTCGACGTCTCCGATGAGAGCCACGGCAACATCGTCGGCGTCGGTTTCGCCGACCTGACGACCGAGCGCCTGGTCTCCCGGATGGACGAGGCTCCGTTCCGAATCAACACCCTCACCTCATGCTGCCTGGAGCGGTCGCGGATCCCAATCACCTTGCCGACCGACCGCGACGTGATCCGAACGTCGATCGAGACCTGCTGGCGAATCGATCCGGCCGAGGCCCGGATCGTGGTCATCCCAAACACGCTCGAGCTGAAGGATCTCTGGGTCTCCCGGCCGTTCGAGGCCGAGGTCTCCGCGCATCCCCATCTGGCGCGCGAAACCGATTACCAGCCCATGCCAATCGGCGAGGATGGCTCGCTTGACCTGATCGCGATGTTCCCGGAAAGCGTCCGGGCCCGCCGACAGGCTTGATGGACCAGGGCTCTCCTTCTCGGATGTGCCGGCCTTCGACGAACGGGCGCTCGTCGATGACAAATGACCCGGCGAAGGGGTGTTCCCGTTGACCAGACCAAGGTGTTCGTCAAAGGGGAACAGACACCGGTCGAAGTCGACCGGTGCCTGTCCACGTTGACCAGACCAGGCTGAACGGGAAGCTACTCGGGGATGGGGCTCGGCGAGGGTTGAGGGAGTTCCCGATCAGTTTGCCCGGGGGTTCAGGGCCGGCGAGCCGGGTAGGGGCGGAAGTGAGGCGGTGTCCTCACTGGTCGGCTTCGTCTGCGCGACCAGCTTGCCGGCGGCCTTGCGGACGGCCTCGGAGGTGTCGGTACGGGCCATCTCGATCAACCGACGCTTCACCGAGTTGGACTTCAGCGGCGACATTGCCTCGATGGCGCTCAGCCGGACGACCTCTTCGGGGTCGCGCGAGAGCTGGATCAGCCAGATGGCCGGGTCGACATCGTTCCGGTCCTTGAGCATCGGGATGACGGCCATCCGCTGCTGCGGATCCGGGCTAAAGATCAGACTGCCGAGCGTGATCTGCTCGTTGCTGAGCTTGCGATCCGCCTTGAGGATCGCGTGAGCGGCCGCCCGGATCAGGGCGTCGGGATCGTGCAGCCGGGAAAGCAGGACATCGTCGGTTAGCAGCAGGTTCCGCTTGGCGAATGAGACCAGGATCTGCTTGCGGACCTCGGGAATATCCTTTTCAAGGTAGGCCAGGGCCGGGGCGGCGGCGCTGTCGATCGGCAGGGCGCCGAGGCAGGCGACGGCGGCCACGAGAGTTCGGGCGTCGTTGTACCCGAGGCAGCGGATCACCGGCTGATACAGGCCCTCTTTCCACTTCACGAGAGCTGTCTCCTCGGCCTCGGTGAGCGGCCGTGAGGGGAGCCAGACCCAGAGTCGGGCGATGGCCTCGAGGCCGGCGGCGCGGAGGTTGGGATCGGAGTCGCCCAGGCTCGCGGTGAGCAGGTCGTGCATCGGCGGGAGCGATTCGGCCCATCGGGTGTGGGCCGGCTCGATGGCGAAGCCGTCGAGGATCAGTGCGGCCGCTCCGATGGAAGCGATCCGTCCAGCGGCCTTGTAACCGAGGAAACCGGTCCGGAGTCCCGAGAGAACGCCGAGCCATCCGACCGCCTCTTCGTCCGCATACGGCTTGCGGAGCCCATCCTTCGGCGGCGTGAGCCGGCGATGGATCTCGGCGACGGCCTTCGGATCGCTGACCTTCACGGCGGCGGCCAGATCGGCGAGCGTGCTCGACGCGCCGATGGTCGACGCGGCCGAGGGTCCCTCACCGGGCCGGGCGCCTGAGAGCCCGTACTTGATGCCGACGACCGCCACGGCCACGATGGCGACGCATCCCAGGATGCCCGCGACTCTCCGCCCCGCACCCCGTCGATCCGGCATGGCTGCCTCCCTGCGAATTCCACGGGACACCCCGATTGCCCGCCACCCTGCGGGCGCGGCGTCCCATCGCGGCGACATCTTAGTAAGACGCTCGAACCCGACAAGGGCATTTTCTCTCAAGTCCAACGATCGACCGGCCGAAGCTCACGCCGGCGCTCCGATCGATGGACATGGACCCACTTTCGGTTAGACTGTCACGACCGGTCGCATCGATCAATGGTCCGCAGGACGACCGGCTCCATCGTTGGATCGAGAGGGCAGGGGGCATGACGATCGTCCTGAACTGTCCTGGCTGCAAAAAGCGGTACGAGCTCGATGGCGTGCTGGCCGGCAAGAAGTCGCGATGCAAGCAATGTGGCGAGGTGTTTCGGATCCCGGTCCCGACCGCCCGAATGATCGAGCCGGCAGGGCCTTCGCCCTCGCCCTCGCCCGCGCTGGGCAAGACACCCCCGTCGCGCGAGACCGCACCGCTGACCGGCCTGCTGGAGGGCGAGCCGCTCCCTTCGCGACCGGTTCGCCCCGCGCCCCGACCGATGGCCGCCGCGCCAGCGTCCGTGATCCCGCCGAGGGCCCAGCCGTCGGCGATCGACGACTCCGACGACGACATTCCCCGTCCGATCCGGACGCCGTATCGCCCGGCCCGGCGATCGTCGGCTGAGGAAGCCGATTCCGAGATCGGCGTCACGGCTTTCGGTTGGTACACGCTGTTCAGTGGCGTGGCGATGCTGCTGTATTACGCCTTCATTGGGATCTTCGAGCCCGACATCCGACTTGCCTACATGGTTTTCGGCGGCGGGATGATCCTCATGATCGGGATTGGGCTGCTCCTCTGCTCCTGGGGGAACATCTGGCTGATCGTCGTCTCGTTCCGAGACGACGTTCTCCAGGGCTTGCTCTGCATGTTCGTGCCGGTCTACGCGCTGATTTTCATCCTGAATCGGTGGAGTGAGCGGCGAGGAGTGCTCGCGCTGATTTTGGCCCCGGCCGTCTCGTTGCTGATGAATATCCTGATGATGCTGGTGGTCTCGTTCACGACGGGCGGCCGGCTCTCGGGATACCCGGGAATCATCCGCTTCGACGATACCCCCGTTCCGGACGCTCCTCGGGTTGAGGTTCCGCCGCGATTCAGCCCGAACATGTTTCCGACCCCCGCGCCGGCCCCGTTCCCGACGCCAGGACCTGGTTTCCCGAGGATCGCGCCGAGAGGCGGATTCGCGCCCGCCCCTCAGGTCTCGCCGTCTTCGGCACCCATCCCGACGCCCCGGAAGCCCTCGCCTCCGGATCCGGACGTCCCTTAAGGATTTCATGACTTTCGAAGTCACTCCTGACATCGAGCACCCGCAGTTGAAAAACGACGGTATGCGGTACGAAGGCTTCCGATTTCGTACGGAGTGCCGCTTGGCGGGAAAGCTCTATGGTCAACGTTTCGGGGTGGACGTCGCCTTTGGCGATCCCATCCTCGGGGAACCTGAGATCGTCAGCGCCGACGATACCCTTGCATTCGCTGGCGTGGCGCCACCGGTCCTGCGGCTATATCCGATCGAAACGCACCTCGCTGAGAAACTCCATGCGTACACGCTACCGCGTTCGCGGCCCAACACGCGCGTAAAGGACCTTCCGGACATTGCACTGCTCGGCACCCTGCAACCGTTGGACGCAGAACGACTACGCCTGGCGCTGACGCAGACCTTTGAATTTCGCGGCACTCATGCGGTGCCCTCGTACGTTCCCGATCCTCCTATCAGCTGGTCCACTCCCTACGGGCAGCTGGCCAGGGAGTACGAACTTGCGTGGACGACACTCGAGGAACTG
>DAIDJI010000584.1 GCA_027451455.1 Planctomycetales bacterium
AGCGGCCGATGGCGCGCGTGTGAATCCGGCGCGGCTCGATATGGTCGGTGCTGAGCCGCCCGGTTTCCGACATCGCCCACATCTCGACCAGCGGAATGCCGAACCGCTCCTCGAACGCCGCGTGCTGGCTCGGCTCGCTCGCCATGATCCACCGATCCGCCGGGGCGGGATTCGAGGCGATTGTCGGTAGCCCGACCTCCGCGGGGCTCGACCTGATCCTCGGCGTCGCCACGATCGCGTCCGTGGAGAGACTGCTCAGTCGGGGGGCCGACTGGTCGGCCGGATTGTGGGCCTCGGTCGCGTTCCTCGCCGGCGGATGGCCGCCTCTGCTTTTGATGGCGCTGGTGATCCTTGTGATCGGACGTCGAGACTCGTCATTCTCGGCCCGGTTGATCCTCCCCGTACTGGCCGTTGCCATCGGCTGGTCGATCGCCGCGATCCGGGCGGCGACCGCGCAGGGGTGGGCCTCAGCGCTGACCCTGCCGCTGACGCGCGGACTGGACCTCTCGCTCCCGATCGCGGTGCTGCTGCTGGCCCTCCCCTGGTCTCCATTTGCCGCGATGATCCTGGCTCGCTCGGCCCGGGCCTCGTGGCCGGGCGCGGGACGGGCCTGGGTGAAGGGATGGGCCCAGGCGACGGTTGTCGCCCTCATCGCCGGAACGCTCGTGCCCGGCCTCGGCGCTCCGTCGCGGGTCGTCGCGATCGCCGATGGCCACCGGACGGCCTCCGAGGTCGGCCGCCAGGACGGCATCTGCCGGCTCAGACCGAGACTCGGCAGCACCTCCGCCGGCCAGAGGTCGGGGGCCCAGTATCCGTAGACCTGCCCCATCGGCGCCGGTGATCCGCCGGTTGCCAGCGCCAGCCGGCCTTCCACCGGGCTGATGTCCAGCCCCGCCGCCCCGATCAGCACGAAGCCAACCGCCAGGATGGCCGTCGACAGATCCAGGCAGGCGCGGTCCGAGAGTCCCCACGGGGTCATCGCGACGGCGTCCACCCGTGTGGTCCGGCCTCGAGTCGTCAGCGCCGGAGTCGTTGAGATTGGGTCAGTCTCCATGCTCCGCCTCCTTGCGCGGGGCCGCCGCCGTCGGTTCGCCGGCCGGCTCGATCGGCCCCTCGGGCTCGACCGATTTCCTGGGCTCCTCGGGGCGGTTGCGGTCGAGCGTCATCGCCACTCTCGGAAGTCGGGGCTTGCTCTTCACCATCGCGTAGATGTACCCGGGGAGAAGACCATAATGATAGGTCTGGCGATTGAGCTCCGCGGCCACATCCTCGGGCGTCCAGCCGTCGCGCTCGAACCGATAGAAGGCCACCGAGGCGCCCGTCCGGCAGGTCCCCCGGGCGCAATGCACCAGCGCCGGTCGTCGCTCGGGGTCGTCCAGGATCTTCAGGATCTCGCGGAACTGCGACTCCTCGCCCAGTCCGTCTCCCGGCATCGGCAGGTTGACGAAGTCGACCCCGATCCGGCCCGCAAGTGCCCGCTCGGCCGCCATCTCCTCGCCCGGCCATTGCAGGTTGATCACGGTCCGAATACCGTACCGATCGACGGCCGCCGTGAGTTGCTCGGGCGCAAGCTGGCCGCTCCGGTAGAGGATCCCGCGCTTGACCTCGTCCCAGTGGTCCCAGGCCAGCCGTCCCTGCCGATCCAGCGCGATCAGCCAGGCGGCGAGCAGCACCGCGGAAATCGGGACGAGTCCCCAGAGCACTCTTCGCATCGACAGGTTCCCCGACCGACCGCCCAGAGCCCCGGAAAGCGCGCAATCGCACCGCCGGTTCCCGAAGTCGGCGCGGGATGGTAGGCCAGATCGCCCGGGGGGTCAATCCGAAGATCGTTCACCACAACCCGAGATCTCTGTGTCTCCGTGTCTGATTCGGATGTTCACCACAGAGACACAGAGGCACAGAGAATCGGATTCCCAGGCCATTTCCGTTTTTTCTCTGTGTCTCTGTGTCTCTGTGGTTGATTTGGAATTTCGCCACAAGAGACACAGAGGCACAGAGAATTGAGGGTCAAGACCTATCCGCCTTTTTTGGTTATTCTCTGTGTCTCTGTGTCTCTGTGGTTGATTCGGATGATTTCGCCGGCGAGACGATCGGCCAGGGCTTCGACCCTCGCATCGGGATCGATCGGGAGCGACCGGACTTCCGCGAGCCCGCGGAACCAGGTCGCCTGGCGCTTGGCGAACTGTCGCGAGCGCGTCTGGATCTGCTCAATCGTCTGGTCGAGCGTCGCCCGGCCTTCGAGCATATCGAGGACCTCGCGATAGCCGATGGCCTGGGCGGCGATCGGGCTGAGTGGTCGATCGGCGTCGCGCAGGGCCCGGACCTCCTCGACGAATCCGTTCTCGAAAAACGCGACCACGCGACCGTCGATCCGCTCGTAAAGCCGCTCGCGGGGCGGTTCCAGAGCCATGACCGGGACCATCGCCGGCGCCACGTGATGATGCTCGACCTGCCAGTCGCTCAGCGGTCGACCGGTCATCGCATGGACCTCCAGCGCCCGAATGACCCGCCTCCGATCGTTCGGATGGAGCCTCGCGGCCGACCTTGGGTCGATCGCGGTGAGGCGGGCGTGCATCTCGGCGTCGCCGATCGCCTCGGCCTCGGCTTCGAGTTGCCGCCGAAGTTCCGCGTCGGAGCCTGGCCCGTCGAAGAGGCCCCGGAGCAGCGCCTTGAGGTAAAGAGCGGTCCCGCCGACGAAGAGCGCCCGACGTCCGCGCGCCTCGATCTCGGCGACCGCGTCGCGAGCCCAGCCGAGAAAGTCGGCCACACTCGCCGATTCCCAGGGCTCGATAACGTCGATCAGATGATGCGGGATGCCGCCTCGTTCCTCAAGCGTCGGCTTGGCCGTGCCGATGTCCATCCGCCGGTAGAGCGTTGCGGAGTCCATCGCGATGACCTCCGCGCCCAGCCGATGGGCCAGCGCCACGCCAACGGCCGACTTACCCGAGGCTGTCGGACCGGTCAGATAGATTGCCCGGTGGAAGGGATTCTCGGTCATCGTCGCTGGATCGATCGGCGAGGCCGGAGACGACCGACTTGCCGCCCGCGCCACGGCGGACGTAACATCGCGGTCGGACGTCCCCAATCGTTGCCATTCTCCCAGATGAGCCGGGCGGCGTCAGGACCGGACGCGACCAGGAGCCGCCGCTTGCCCCGCAAACCCCGACGCCGATCCACCCCGGCCACAAAGCCGACATCGCCCCCGTCGCCACCGGAGCCCCCAAAGCCTCCCGAGGACCCCGATCGGCGCCGGCTCTTGACGATTCTCGGGGTCATCGCGCTGCTGATCGCCCACTATGGAATGTCGGCCCGGAGCCTGCTCGGCGAGAACCCGACCGTCGACGAGGTCGCGCACCTGCCGGCGGGCGTGACCTACTGGCAGACCGGTACATTCAAGCTTTATCGCCACAATCCGCCCCTCTTCAAGCTGGTGGCCGCACTGCCGGTGGTCCTCTCTCACCCGGAGATGGAGGGCCTGTACCAGCTTCGAAGCTGGCGGTCGAAATCGCCCTCGCAGGCCACGTTCTCCCAGTTCTTCGTGGCGACAAACGCCGAGCGCTACTTCGAGTTGTTCGACCTCGCCCGGCTGATGATGCCAATCTTCACGGTGATCGGCGGGGTCGTCGTCTTCGCCTGGTCAGCTCGACTCTACGGGCAACTCGCCGGGCTTCTGAGCCTGGCCCTCTGGACGTTCTCGCCGAACATCCTGGCGCACGCGAGGCTCGTCACCTCCGACGCCTGCTCGACGTCCCTGGGCGCAGCGGCCACTTACGTCTTCTGGCGATACCTCCCTCGGCCGACCTGGCGATCGGCCATCGCCTCGGGCGCGATGCTCGGCCTGGCGCAGCTTTCCAAATTCAGCATGCTTTTGCTCTACGCGATCTGGCCGTTCCTCTGGGCGGCTCACGCGCTCATGGTGGAGCGGACGAAGGAATCCGGCTGGCGACCGCTCCTCTTGCGAGGGATTAGTCACGGTCTCGCCGTCGTTGCCACCCAACACCATCTACTACTACCTCGTCGAAAGCGCGCGCGTCGACGGCAAGCCGCGCATCGTCCATCAGACCTACCTCGGGACCGCCGAAGGTGTTGCCCGGCTGGTTCAGGATGCTGGCGCCCCGGTGCCGCTTTCGGCCACT
>DAIDJI010000585.1 GCA_027451455.1 Planctomycetales bacterium
GCTCGAAGGGATTTCCACGACCGGGGCCGGAGCCTCGATCGCAGTGGTTTCCTCCGACGAGGCCGAAGCCTCGCTCGAAGGGGTTTCCTCGGCCGGGGCCGGAGCCGCGACCGGGGAATGTCCCTGGGGAAGGGTGTCGGATCGGACGAACTGTCCGGGTCCGACTCTGACCCAGGTGACCTCGGCCGGTTCCACGCTCGGCTCGACGGCGGTTTTCGCCGCCTTGCGCGATCGGGACCGACTCTTGCGGGGCTTCGGTGGCACCGAAGCCGCCGGGTCACTTCGGAGCGTTGCCGAGGCGGTATCCTCAACGGGCTCGGCCTGCGACGGGGAAGGCGTCTCGGCGTCGGACTGGGGCTCGTCGGGTCCTCCAGGACTCATCGAGGCGCCCTCGGCGTTCCCCGCGATCGACGATCCGGCCATCGCTGGCCTTCCGACGATCGAGGAGGCTCGCCCGAGCCATCCGCGAAGGTTCCTGGACAGTTCCCCGATGATCCTCGCCCATTCCGCCTGGAGGTCTTCAAGGTCGCGGCCGGGCTGCGAGGAGCCCGGATCGTGGACGCTCGTCGATGCGCCCGACACCTTCGGATTCGACCGAGGGCCCCGGGGTGCCGTCAGGATCACAACCACGAGCAGCAGGTAAGTCGGGGCGAGCCATCCGGAGACCGACGCCGCCGCGTAGGCGGTCGCGCCCATCAGCCCGACGAGACCCGTCCCAACGACCAGGTTGCGAATCCCTCGCCCGTCGGCGAAGGAGCCGCGAGCCCGGCTCGCGAGGAAAACGGTGCCAGCGCCGAGCCGTCGGACCACGCGACGGGACCTCACGCGATTTGTGCGCCTCGTCTCGATCAAGGTTCCACCCGAACCCCGGCATCTCTGCCGGGAATACCTGCCGGCCCTGGGCCGTAAATCCTCGACGACCGAGGGAGGCCACCGAGACGCCGGGCGCTCGACTCCTCCCGCAGCCTGGTATCGGATGGAACGGCCCGCCATTATCGGCCGCATCAGGCCCAGGTCGCAGCCCGGAGCCCTTGCAATGCCGACGTCCGGCAAGGACCGCAAACTTTTAACTGATCACTCGAACACAACAGTCCGAACGCCGTCCATCAGAACACGGTCCTCGATATGCCATCGGACCGCCTGCGCCAGCACCCGGCGCTCGACTTCCCGGCCGATCCGGATCATGTCCTCGATCCCGTCGCGATGCGAGATGTGGGCGACGTCCTGGTGAATGATCGGGCCGGCGTCGAGCTCCGCCGTGACGTAGTGCGCCGTCGCACCAATGATCTTCACCCCCCGGGTATACGCCTGGTGATAGGGACTTGCCCCGATGAAAGCCGGCAGGAACGAATGGTGAATGTTGATTACCGGCCGGCCGATCGCTTCGAGGAATTCCGGGGAGAGGATCTGCATGTACCTCGCCAGCACCACGAAATCGACCCGCTGCTCGGCCAGAAGCTTCAGAACCTGCCTCTCCTGCTCGGCTCTTGTCTCCTTCGTCGCTGGAAGATGGTGATACGGGATGCCGTGCGCCTCGACCTTGCCGGCGAGGTCCGGATGATTCGAGATCACCATCGGAATCTCGGCCTGAAGCTCTCCCGATTCCCATCGCCAGAGCAGATCGAGCAGGCAATGCGCGTACTTCGAGACGAGAATCCCCATCCGGAGCGGACGGTCCGGATACCGAACGTTCCAGGCCATCCCGTGCTGACGCGCCATCGGGCTAAACGCCGCGTCAAACTCGTCGCGGTCCAGGCCGAATCCCTCGGTTTCGACCTCCATCCGCATGAAAAACCGGTTCCCAGGCGCCTCGCTGACGTGCTGGTCCGCGGCCACGATGTTGCCGTTGTGCAGGGCGATGAAGTTCGCCACCGCTGCCACCACGCCGCGATGGTCCGGACAATCGATCAACAGGCGAATCGGTCGATTCATCTCTTCATCCCTGGAAGCGTGGGCGCCGGACCTCCAGAAGGTCCAGGACGATTTTACCGCGCACGTGCCCCTGCTCGCTGAACTCGTGCGCCTCGCGAGCCTGGTCCAGCGGGAAGGTCGCGGCAATCTCCGGACGAACCTTCCCCTCGTCGGCCAGACGGCCAAGCTCGGCGATGTCGGCGCCTTCCTGGCGGACCCACATAAATTTCGACTTTTTCGCCCGGCCGAGCAGCCCGGCGACCGACTGGAGCGCTCCCCAGACCAGAACGTTGGGGTTAGGCAGCGTCGTCACGTAGACGCCGCCCGGGTTCAACCGATCGCGGCAGGCCGGAAACGTACTCCTCGCGATGGCGTCAAAGATCACGTCGAACCGGTTGGGGAGCCTCGTGAAGTCGACGCGATGGTAGTCGATCACCCGATCAGCACCGATCGAGCGGACGAACTCCAGGTTCGACGGTCCGGCCGTCGCTTCGACGCTCGCCCCCATCGCCCTGGCGACCTGCACGGCGAAGTGTCCGACGCCCCCAGCACCCCCGTTGATCAGGACCGATCCCCCGACGCGCAGACCCCCGTGATCACGCAACGCCTGGAGCGCCGTGCATCCGGCGATCGGAAGTGTCGACGCCTCGATAAAATCGAGAGACTCCGGCTTGCGCGCCGTCGCCGACTCCTTCACAACCACGCGCTCCGCGTAACCTCCCCCCCGCTTCAGGTCGACAAACGCCACCACCGGATCGCCGGCCCGAAACCGCGAGACACCAGGCCCGACCGCGACGACCTCGCCCGCAACGTCGCCCCCCGGAATGTACGGGAATTTCAACCAGAGGATCGCCTTCAGCTCACCGCTCCGGATCTTCCAGTCGACCGGGTTCACCGAAGCGGCCTTCACGTCGATCAGAAGCTCTCCCGGCCCGGGCGACGGCTCCGGGCGGTCATCCAGCCGCATCCGGTCCCGACCGCCGTAGCCGTCGATCACGATCGCTCTCACGGGTTCGCTCCGGGGATTATCGGACACGATCGGTCGCGGAAGCCCCACGCTCGATCGCTCCGGCGCACGAGTCCTCATCCTCGGTCCGTTGAACCTTGTAGGCGAGGTTCTCGAGCGGGATGCTCAGGTCCACACCCACGAGGTTCACCTGAGGAGGTACCGTGATCGGAACCGGGGCAAAATTCAGAATACCCCGAATTCCTGCCGCGACGACCTGGTCGGCAACCCGCTGCGCGGAGTCCGCAGGAACCGCGAGCATCGCCAACCGGATCTTCCCCGACGTCACGACCTCGCCGAACGTTTCCATCGGCTCGACGACCAGCCCGTCGTGCCTCACCCCAATCTTCGTCGGGTCATTATCGAAAAGCGCCACAATGTGGAAGCCCCGCGACCGGAAGCCCCGGTACTTCAACAACGCCCGACCCAGATTCCCCAGCCCGACCAGCGCCAGCGGCCAGTCATGATCAATCCCCAGAATATGCCGGATGACCGCGCTCAGGTCGTCCACCCGGTAACCCACACCCGGATGACCAAATTGCCCGAAAAAGGCAAGGTCCTTGCGAACCTGGGCATTTTTGATCGAAAGAGGGCCGCCGAGCTGGCTACTGGATACCGTCTCCCAGCCTTGCCGTTGATAGACCTCAAGTTGCCGGAGATAGAGACTCACTCGCCCGACCACCGCCTTGGGCGCCGGCTTGAAACCCGA
Source organism: Planctomycetales bacterium (assembly GCA_027451455.1). Lineage (GTDB taxonomy): Bacteria > Planctomycetota > Planctomycetia > Isosphaerales > Isosphaeraceae > JAKAUH01. The sequence goes on from DAIDJI010000585.1 coordinate 3,627, forward strand.
GGGCTCCGGTCGCGATCCCTTCACCGGCGTCTCTCCGCGGCGGTCCGGTCGGCCGTCTGGCCGCATTCTAGCAAAAATCGTGCCATGATTTTACCGAATTCTATCCTCGACCGGGGGTTTGGGTCAAGGGGTTTCCCCGTGACGGGTGGCGCGCCGGGCTCTCGGGTTCCAGGGCTGGGGGAGCCGGCCTCGGAGGTGGACATCGTCGCCGATTCGATCGATGGCGACATCTTCGAGCCGGGGTGCCTCGTTCATCCGGAGACAGCCGACGCCTCGGGCGGCGGTCCGGGGGTGGTCGCCTCCCTCGATGATGGGGGCGAGGAACACCTCGGCGGCGTCGACCTCGCCTGCGTCGAGGAACGAGCCGACGACTCGCCCGCCTCCCTCGACGAGGAGGTTGGTCATCCCGCGTCGGCCGAGTTCGTCGAGGAGCGGGACGATGGGGACCGGTCCGTCACCGGGGAAGGTAAGGATCTCGCAGCCCAGCCTGGCGAGTCGGTCGCAGCGAT
>DAIDJI010000586.1 GCA_027451455.1 Planctomycetales bacterium
GGCCGGGGCTCGCTGAAGCGCGCTCAGGCCGCCACCGACGAGGCCGTCGCCGAGGTCGATCGACTGGTGAAGCAGAAGCTGGAAGAACTCTCTCGGTAGTCCCCGAGCGCCGCGATGGCCGGCGATGCGCCTCGCAACAGGTGGACTCCACGCTCCGCCCGAACCCCCGGCGATCGGTCCACGGGTTGATAGATGGGACGAAGTGCGTCCGATCCTCCTGAGATTGCCGCCCCCGCCGTTCCCGAGAGTGGAGGTCGCCATCTCGCACGACTTCCGTCTCGAGGTCGCCGTCTACAACGCGAACCTGATTGAGTCGATTGCCTGCGCCGGCCGTTGCATCGTGATTCGTGGTATGAAGATCGTCGGTCCTTACGGGGAGATTGAACAGACCTGGGCAGCCGGTCGTGCCTGGCACGGATCGTCGCTGCACCTGCTCCAGCAGGACGAGGCCGAGGCTTCCGCCCTGCGGGTCGCGCAGATGCGCCGATCGTTGCGGTGACGATGGCTCATCGTTCGACGATGGACAGTTCCAGGCGCGTTGCGCGGGCGGGTGTCCGATAGAGGCGCTGGGTCGCCTCGACGAAGTCATCGGGTTTCGCCTCGAAAATGTTCGGGACGAATTTCTGTGGGTTGCGATCGATCAGGGGGAACCAGGTACTCTGGATCTGCACCATGATCCGGTGCCCCTTTCCGAACCGGTGGTCGACCCAGTGCAGATCAATCGGGTACTCCTCGACCCGGCCGGGCGTCAATGGCTCGGGGTGATCGAAGCCATGGCGGAACCGGGCACGGAAGACTTCGTCGGCGATCAGGAGCTGATAACCGGCGAGTGGTTCGTCGGGGCCTTCGGGATAGACGTCGATTAGCTTGACAATCCAGTCGCCATCGCTACCGGTGGTTGAGGCGAAGAGTCGGGCCAGCACTGGCCCGACCACGTCCAGGTCCTCGGTCATCGGCTCCGACTCGTAGCTGAGTACATCGGGTCGCAGGTGGACGAACCGCTGATCCTGCACCAGCCACTCCGACCATTGCCTGTTCGAATACAGCGGCGCAATGGGGCGGGGGTAGTATGGGACGGGCTTCGCCGGGTCGGAGAGGTACTCGTCGAACTCGCGGGCCGACTCGCCGGCCGCGGGAGCCTCGAACGAAAGCCGGTTGCCCGTCTTTACGTAAAGGCTTCTCGACCGAACGGACCGAGGCGGCCATCGATCGTAGGTCTTCCAGGCGTTTGCACCGGTCCGGAAGCTGAGGACCTCGGGCATTTTCGCGGCGGCCGGTCCGCCCGACCGAAAGGCGGGCTCAAGGTCGAGCGAGCGACCCTTGAGGTGATGCGCGAAGAACGGCCGCTGGATTTTCTCGCGGAACTGCCACGCCGTCGGGGCGGCGAAGGCGATCGGGCCCAGCCGATCGCCGGAGCCTTGGCTCCATCCGCCGTGGTTCCAGGGACCGACGACAATCGTGCTGAGCCCATTCGGATCGTTCTTCTCCCAGGTCTCGTAGATCTTCAGCGGGCCGTAATAATCCTCCTGGTCCCACCATCCAGCGACATTCAGCGTGGGAACCTTCGGCGGGGTCAGAAACCGGGCGACCGCCTGCGCCTGCCAGAAGCGATCATAGTTCGGATGCTGCGTGAAGTCGTTCCAGGTCGGCAGTTTTTTGTGGAAATACCGATCGTTCGCGGCCGGGAGTGCGCCCAGGCCAAGGAAGAACTCGAACGTGTCATGGCGATCGAACTCGAAGAACTTCATTCCCCGAGTCGATTCCATCCGCGCGACGTATTCAAAGCCGTAGCTGAGGCGGAAAGCGCCATTGTGGTGGAAGTCGTCGCCGAGGAACATGTCGGCCGGCGAGGCCTGCGGTGAGGCTGCCTTGAGCGCCGGGTGGGGTTCGAGCAGGGCCATCACAGTCGTCCATCCGTCGTATGAGACCCCGAGCATCCCAACACGCCCATTGTGGCCCCGGACGTTGTGAATCAGCCAATCAATCGTATCGAAGGCGTCGGTCCCCTCGTCAATCGCCTTCGAATCGAGGGGGTCGCGCGGGGCCCGAATCATTGCGAAATCGCCTTCGGAGCCGAACTTCCCACGGATATCCTGAAACACAAAGATGTAACCGTCGTCGGCCAGTTCGCGGAGTGCAGTACCAATTGAGGCGCCCCGGTTATCGGCGTTATAAGGAGTGCGCTGGAGGAGGATCGGGAGCGGGCCACGCGCATCCTTCGGCGAGTAGATCACCGTGTGCAGCCGGACGCCGTCGTGCATTGCGATCATGGCCTGGGTCATTTCGTACCCCGGGACGTCTACAGGCGCAGCCTGTCCTGTCGCCGCCCCGGGAAGCATCCAAAGAGCCGCCACCACGACCCAGCTCGACCCGTTCATCGACTTCTTCATGATGATCACTGATCCGTTCGGGTGAATCGGTATTCCATCGGGTCGACGAAGTCGGGGCGGACCTTGATGCGAAATTCGTCGGCCTTCCCATTCTCATCAAGGCGAAACGGAATCGTTCCGGTACGAAAATAGGGATCGGACCAATCGATCCTGAGTGTCTGGAACCTTCGATGCTTTAACTCGCCACGCAGCCCGGGATTTCGCTCGATCTCGAGGAAGAGTTTGCCGTCCTTGGCCGTGATGATCGCTCGCCCGAGGGCAGGATTCCGATAGACGCCCGGATAAGCGGACAGATGAACGGTCGAATTCCCCTCCGCGCCATCAGCTTTTGTCTGACGTTCTTCGGCCTGGCTCTCACGGCGCTCGCGCTCCTGTCGGGCGCGAAAGAGCTTGTCCTGTCGGTCATCATGATGGACGCCCATGTAGGCATCGATCACGTGGAAGGGGAGTTCGCCATAGAACTCCTGTTCGTCGTAATTGGTCAGTACAACCACGCCGATCTTCCGGTCGGGTACAATTACCGAGAGCGAGAGCATGCCGTCGAGGCCGCCGCCATGCGAGACGATGCGATGCCCTTCGTAGTCGCGGAGGGCCCAGCCCAGGCCGTAGGCCGAAAACGGCGGATCGTCTGTTTCCGGCTGGGCAGGAACGATCGTCTGCGGGGTTCGCGTCTCGCGAATGATCGCCTCCGGGACGATGCGTTTGCCGTCAAGCGTCCCGCTGTTGATCTGGAGGCGGAGCCATCGCGTCCAATCCTCGACGCACGAATTAATCCCGCCTGCCGGGGCCGTATTTTTCGTCTCTCGATAGGCGATCGGGATAATCTTGCCATCGACGATTGTGTGCGGCCGGGCGACATCGTCGAGCTGCTCCATCGCCTGGATCTTCGTATTCGTCCGAGACATCCCCATCGGGGCGAAGAGATTCCGGTGGAGGAACTCGTCCCACGTGGCGCCTGACCGCTCTGCGAGGATCTCGCCAGCCGCCACGAACATCAGGTTGCAATAACCGTATTGCGACCGGAACGACGAGACGGGCTCGAGAAACCGAACGCAGTCCAGCACCTCCCTAATTGTCCGGTCGGAGCCGTACCAGACGAGGTCACCCTGCCATGTCCCGAGTCCACACCGATGGCAGAGCAGGTCGCGAACAGTTAGCTCGCGCGTCACATACGGGTCACGCATCTGGAGCCAGGGGAGATGGTCGATCGCCCGGTCGTTCCAGCCGAGCTTACCGGAGTCAACCAGCAGCCCGATTGCCGTCGCCGTAAACGCCTTGCTCTGCGAGGCCATCGCGAACATCGTTCGGCTGGTGACCTTACCGGGCTTGCCGGCTTCGCGGACACCGAAACCCCGACAGTAGACGACGCGATCATCCTTGACCACGGCGATGGCAAGGCCGGGGATCTGCCACCGCGCCAGGCCGGCCTCAATGTAGCGGTCAAGGCCGTCAAGCGGGCCCGGTTCGTGGGATAAGCGAGCCTCGGATTTCGAAGATTCCTGCCCGGCCCGTGCGGAGGAATCGTGCCCGAACCCGCAGGCAAGCAGGAGCGTAACCGCGAGCAACCGCCTCAACATCGACGGCCTCCAATGGGGTTCCCTGAACGGACCGGGGACGTCAGGCCGGCCCAATTGTTCTCCGGAGGATCATCGCGAAGTCAGTCGCGACTTGCAAGCAACTGAGCCGGATCGCTGGCGGCTAGGTGGCATCACTCGATTCATAACGCGACGGATC
>DAIDJI010000587.1 GCA_027451455.1 Planctomycetales bacterium
CCAGCAGGTGGAAGCCGGGGCTCGCCACATCACCTTCGGCGATCCGGATTTCCTGAACGGGCTCGTCAACCATCGGTCAAATTCCAGGCGGGCGGCGGACTTGCGGGCGTCGCGCTGGGCGCGAGCCTCCTTCGCCTCGGCAGAGACCTTCTCCCAGCGCGGGCGGTCGGCCGCCGTTGGAACGAAGATGGTCGGCGGCGTATCCTTGACATTACCGTCCATCGTCGGCTGGGTCGTGTTGTTGAAGAACGCCGAGAGCTGGTAGAACTCGCGCTGAGTGAGCGGGTCGTACTTGTGACTATGGCAGACAGCGCAGCCGGCGGTCAGGCCCATCCAGACCGTGGAAACGGTCTCGGTCCGGTCGCGAGCATAGAGGACCTTGTATTCCTCGGGGATGACACCGCCCTCATTCGTGGTCGCGTTGCACCGGTTGAAGCCCGAGGCCACCACCTGGTCGAGGGTGTGGTTCGGGAGCAGGTCGCCGGCCAGTTGCTCAAGAGTGAAGCGGTCGAATGACAGATTCCGGTTGAAGGCGGCGATCACCCAGTCGCGATAGGCCCACGCCTCTCGATAGTTATCGAAGTGGTAGCCGTTGGTGTCGGCGTATCGGGCGGCGTCGAGCCAGTACCGGGCCCGATGCTCGCCCCATCGGGGCGATTCGAGCAGACGGCTCACCAGGTCCTCGTAAGCGCGGGGCGAAGGATCGTTCACAAACCTATCAACAAGCTCGGGCGAAGGCGGCAATCCGGTGAGATCCAGACAGAGGCGACGGGCGAGGGTCCGTCGGTCGGCCTCGGGCGCGGGCCGAAGCCCCCTGGCCTCAAGGGCGGCCAGGACGAAACGATCGATCGGGTTGCGGGCCCATCCGGCGTCCTTCACGGCCGGCAAAACCGGGCGACTCGGCGGGATCAGCGACCAGTGCGGCTGATACGCGGCGCCCTCGGCAATCCAGCGACGGAGGGCCTGCTTCTGGGCCTCAGTGAGCGACTTGCCGGTCTTCGGCGGCGGCATGACCTCCTTCGGATCCTTCGCGACGATCCGGGCGATCAGCTCGCTGGAGGCCGGGTCGCCCGGGACGACAGCACCCATGTCGACGGCGTCCTCGCGGCGATCGATCCGGAGGTCGGCCTTGCGGGCGGCGCTATCGGGCCCGTGACAGGTGAAGCAGTTCTCGGCGAGGATCGGGCGGATGTCGCGGTTGTATTCGAGCTTCGGGGTGTCGGCGGCCCTGGCGTTCGCCGTAGGGACGAATAGGGCCAGGAGGCCGGTGACGACCGGGAGGATACGCCCGCGCTGAACCTGGGAATTTCGCATCAACGGCGATCTCCGATTCCCTGGGCCACGGAACGGCAAGCCGCCCCCCGATCCCGGCCGATGGGGCTGGCGATCGGGGCGTCCTGACCTGAAGAGAAGATTGCTGAGGTGTCGGTATGACCCCCCAGCGGGGTAGGACGTCGGGCCGGCCCGCGAGCACGACCGACGCTCGATGACCGGGCCGGGATAGAATCCCAGCTTATCGGACTCGACGAGCGATTGGCAATCATGTTTTCCCGGCGGCCCGGCGATGCTGCGGGTGGCAGGGCTCCTGCCTTGTCGGGATGCTGCGTCAATCCCCGGCCCGTGACTTCAAGATGGTCGCCATCTCCCACCACTGGACGTCCTCGCCCGCACACGCCAGTGTCTTGCCGTCGGGTGAGATCCTCAGATCCCGGATTGGGGTGTGGTGGCCCGTCTTCAGAGCCACCAGAACCTTGCCAGTCCCGGCGTCCACCAACCGGATCGTGCTGTATCCCGCCACGGCCAGCAGCTTGCCGTCGGGTGAGAAGGACAGGGCATTGACGTCCTCGATCTGGGGTTGCCCACCCTCGGGGGACGGTTTGGTAGCCCACTTCTCCTTCCCGGTCACAGCATCTCTTAACGAGATCCCGCCCTCCTCGTACATCGCCCGGTCCCCCGTGGCGATCGTCTTGCCGTCGGGCGCGTACGCCAGGCAGTAGATTTGCACCCCCTGGTCCTCCATCTCGCCGGGGATGGCGACCCGCATGGTGACCGTTTCGCCGTCGATGACACGCTTCTCTTCCCTGGATCTGTTCATCTGGTAGGTATGACCCCGGACCGAAGACTTCTCCCGGCGTCCGGCGACGTCCCAGAATCGGATCGTCCCGTCGAGCCCCGCCGAGGCCAACGTCTTGCCGTCTGGCGAGAAAGCCACGGAGGAAACTTCCCGCTCGTGTCCCCGGAGAACCGCCGGGATCGAGGCCCAGGTCGCTTCCCCGATCCGGACCGTGCCGTCCATGCCACCCGAGGCCAACGACCTACCGTCGGGCGAGAACGCCAGCGCCTTCACGGCCCCCGCATGCCCAAAGGAATTCTGCCCCCACCGAGCGCCGGTCTTCGGGTCCCAGATCGTGATCAGGCCGTCTTCGGTCCCGGCGACCAGCCGCTTCCCGTTGGGCGAGATCGCCAGTGCCGTGATCCGCCGGGTGTGCCCCTCCAACGTCGTCCGCACCCGCCTGGCCCGGACGTCCCAGAGGGCCACGGTCCCGTCGCTCAACCCGGCGGCCAGGGTCTTCCCGTCGGCAGTGTAGGCGAGACGGTAAGCGATGCGTCCGACGAGTTTCGACCGCTCACTCCAGGTCCCGGTGTCCCAGACGGTGATGCTCCAGTACAGCCCTCCGGCCGCCAGGGACGCCCCGTCGGGCGAGAAGGCGAGCGTCGAGACTTCGCTGCACGAGGCTTCGAGGTCGGCCACAATCGCCCCGGAGCGAGCATCCCAGACCCGGACCTGCTGCCCGAAGCCCCCCGCCGCCACCAGTCGGCCGTCGGGCGAGAAGGCCACGGCATGGATCTCCAGCGTCAAGCCGGTCAGCGAGGCCCGCTCCCTGGGCGTCTCGCCGGTCAGGTCCCAGAGCTTCACCTCGCTCGGGAAGTCGTGGTAAGGGCCACGAGTCCGCATGGAGGGCTCGCCGGCGCCCGAGGCGAGGGTCTTGCCGTCAGGCGAGAACGCCAGGGAAAAGATTTGATTCCTGTGTCCCTTGAGAGCGGCCCGCTCCCGGCCGGTGGCGACATCGAGGAGCAGGATCGTGTATTCCGGCCCGAGGACGGCCATCGTTTTGAGGTCCGGGGCAAAGGCGATCTGGAAGGAAGCGGTAGTGAGCTTCGTGGAAGTTAGCAAGCGGCCCGTGGCGGCCTCCCAGACCCGCACGGACCCATCGCTGTCAGCGGAGGCCAGCCTGCTACCGTCTCCGGAGAAGGCCAGAGTCTTGACGGTCCCGGACGAACCCTCGATCCTCGCCTGCTCCTGCCCGGTTCGGGCGTCCCATAGTTTGATGGCGCCAGACTCTCCACGGTTGAGATGGTCCTTCGGATGGATCACCAACCCGCTGCTGCTTCCCGTGGCGAGCGTCTTGCCGTCGGGGGAGAAGGCCACGGCGTTGACCCAGCCCGAGGGATGGGCTCGCAAGGTGTGCTGGACCCTGGCGGTGGCCATCTCCCAGAGCCTGGCGGTTCCATCCCGGCTGGATGAGGCCAGCGTCCGGCCGTCGGGCGAGAAGCACAGGCCGGTGATGGAATTGTTGTGAGCGTCGGAGAGCATCCAGGTCCGGGGCTGACCGTCCTGAGCCCGAGATCGCTCGCACGGGAAGCAGAACGCCATCAGGGCCGTCAGGGCGAGGATCGGTCGCTGGGCCAGTAGACGGCGGTCTGATCGGGTTGATGAATGAACCATGTACACTTTCCGGGCTCGTGGGAAATGCCGTGGCGAGACCGTATGCATTGTCCTCCATCATACCAGGGGACACATATCCTTTTTACGCAATATGGTCCCGATCTTCCATCGTTTGCAGGCAAAAGACTTATTTTCCCTGGTGTTCTTGAGTCGGTGAAGAACGCGATGGCATCGTCCACCGGGACGACCTGATCGGCCAGGGCCCATCCGCTGAGACCCCGGCCCTCGGCCTTGACCCAGAGCCACGGGCCATTTCCTGCTCGACGCGGTAGGTCACGAGGAACGTTGAACAATGCGAGGAGGAACCACGAAAAAACACGAAGGGCACGAAAGCGGGTTGAGAACAAAAGGTGTCGGGAACCGTGATTAACTCCCGGCGCTGCAACCTGG
>DAIDJI010000588.1 GCA_027451455.1 Planctomycetales bacterium
CTCGTTAATCGCTACTGGAAGCACTTCCTCGGCCGCGGCCTGATCGAGCCGGAAGACGACATGCGCGTCAGCAATCACCCCTCGAAGATCAACCCCTCGCAAATTCGACCCGACAACCCTAACCTGGCGCGGTTCCAGCCGGTCGGCCTGCTTCAGTCGCGTTGCCTGATCGAGAGCGGCGGTGGTCTCGATTGCGTGACCTGCCACGACCCGCACGCGCGGGCCTCGTCCGACCACGCGAATTACCGGGCTGTTTGCGTCTCCTGCCACACCGAGCCCGATGTCGGCTGTCCGAAGGCTCCGAGCGGCGACTGCATCGGATGCCACATGCCCCGGCTCGACGCCGGCCAGCACGTCCTCTTCACCGACCACTGGATCCGGGCCACGCGCCCCGAGATGCGACAGCCTCCGCCCCCCGAACTTCGCCCCGACCTCCGGCGCCTCGGTCGTTGAAGCACCCGATGGCGGCTGCCGGTCCGTTGCGATACGATCTCGCGTCGGGAAGGGCGCGCAGGTCGCGCGCCCACCTGAATCCAGGAGGTTCCTCGCATGGGCGACGATCGCGGACAGAACGGGCCGGGCATGGACCGTCGTCGGTTCCTTGGCGTGGGGCTTGGTGCGCTGGCGGGATCAGGTTCCATCGCCCGGGCGCAGGAGGCGGGATCGAAGCCCACCGCCTCGCCTCGCCGCAATCCGATCGGCGTCTCGACCTATTCGTTCTGGCAGTTTCGGGGGCGTCGGCTGGATATCCTGGAGTGCATCGACCGCGCCGCGGCGATGGGGTTCGACGGCGTCGAGGTCTTGCATATCCAGATGGCCGACGAGTCGAACGCGGCGCTCCAGCAGATCAAGCATCGGGCGCACTCGCTCGGCCTGGCCCTGATGGGTTTCTCGACGCACCAGGGCTTCGTCTCGCCCGATCGCCAGCAGCGGCACGACAACGTCCAGAAGACGCTCTACCAGATCGACCTCGCCTATCGCCTGGGCATCCCGACGATGCGGATCAACACCGGGCGATGGGGGACGACGAAGTCGTTCGACGACCTGATGGCACACAAGGGGATCGAGCCGCCGCTGGAGGGCCACACCGAGGACGAGGCCTTCAAGTGGACGATCGACTCGATCGAGAAGCTCCTCCCGCGCGCCGAGGAATGCGGGGTGGTCCTCGGGCTGGAGAACCACTGGGGTCTCGGCCGGACCGCGGCGGGCGTCCTTCGGATCGTCGAGACGATCAAATCGCCCTGGCTTCAAATGACGCTCGACACCGGCAACTTCCTCGAGAACTCGTACGAGCAGATGGATCAGATGGCGTCGAGCAAGGTCCCCATTGCGCTGGTGCAGGCGAAGACGTACTACGGCGGCGGCCGATGGTACGCGCTCGACCTCGACTACGCCCGGATCGCCGAGATCCTGCGAAAGCACGATTACCGGGGCTGGATCTCGCTCGAATTCGAGGGGAACGAGGACGCGCGCACGGGCGTCCCGAAGGGCCTGGCGATGCTCCGAAAGAACTTCGGCTGAGCTGGCTTCACCCGAGTTTCTGACGCAGTAAAGCGGCGATCGGGGTCCCGAAGGCGATGACGAGGAGAATCGCCCAGACGAGGGACCCTTCATCCGGCCCGGCGCTGTGGTTGTGCCTCGGCTCGACGACCGGCAGCAGGCAGCTCATCGGCACCAATCCCGCCATGATCATTGCCAGCCCCAGGAATCCCGAGGCGATCGCGATCCCGATCGTTCGCACGACCCCGGTCCGCTCGCCCGAGGCGCGGGCGCGGTCGAGCTTCTCGCAGGTGCGCAAAAAGGCGAGCCCCATCACGCCCGCCGCCAGCGACGCCAGGGATAAGTGAATTCGCAGGAGCGCCGAACAGAGGCCCAGTACCCCGATCAGGGACATCATCCGGCGGGTCGTGATCCGGATACGGAGGAATCGCATGGGCGGACCGCTCACCTCGGGCCGGATTGTGCGCGGGGGACGCTCTCTGTCAGAATAGTCACGGACTCGCCTGATCTTCCATCCGCTGGTCGATCCCCAAAGGTCCCACCGAAAATCCCGAGGTCCCTGGAAATGCTCTTTTCCTACATCGGCCCCGAGACCATGATGCCGGTGGCGTCGGTCATTGCGGCGGTCGCGGGCGTCTTCATGATGTTCGGCCGGTCGGTCGTCGGATTCGGCCGGAACCTCGTCCGACGGGTCGCGCCCGGCCCGAAGTACGTCCCGCCGCCGACAATCGAGAAACCCGATGCGCCGGAGGCCACGCCGGCGCACACCGACGCCGAGGCGCCCTGATCGCGCCCTCGTTTCCCGCCGTCTCGAAGGAGGAATCCGCCCCGTGGAGGGAGCCATCAAGAAGGTGATCGTCATCGGCCTGGACGGCCTGAGCCCGACGATCGTCGACCGCCTGCTCAACGCCGGCCAGCTTCCGAACCTGGCCCGGCTCCGCGACCTCGGCGGCTATTCCCGCGTCGCCACCACCCGACCCGCGCAGACGCCGGTGGCCTGGTCCACCTTCGCCACCGGCGTGAATCCCGGCGGACACGGCATTTTTGACTTCCTCCGCCGGAACCCGAAGAACTACCTGCCCGACCTCTCACTCAACCGGTACGAGCAGAAAAACGCCTTCCTGCCGCCGAAGGCCGTGAACCTTCGCGGCGGCGTTCCCGTCTGGGAACTCCTGAAATCCGCCGGCCGGAACGCGACGATCCTTCGATGTCCATGTACCTATCCTCCCGACCCCGTTCGCGGCCGGATGCTCTCGGGAATGGGTGTCCCCGACCTTCGCGGCGGACTCGGTACCTCGACGTTTTTTACCACGGATCCCCTCGCCAAACCCCGCGAAAGCGAGCGGGTCGTCCAGCTCGTTCCCGGCGAGACCGCCGGAGTCTACCATCTGTACCTCACGGGACCTCGCGGGACAAAAAACGAGGACCTCCGGGTCGATTTTTTGCTCCAGCTCGATGTTTTTCAACGTCGGGCGGTCATTCGGTCCGATGGCAGTCCCAAAGAACTTCCCCTCCAGGAGGGCGCCTGGAGCGACTGGCTCCGCCTGAAGTTCAAAGTCGGGATGTTGCAGTCGATCCGGGGGATGGTGCGCTTCTACCTGATCAACGCCGGCCCCGAGCCTGTCCTCTATGCCTCGCCCATCAATTTCGACCCCGATAGTCCCTTCTTCCCCATCAGTGCCCCAGCCGATTACGCGAGCGACCTCGCCCGTGATATCGGCCTCTTTTACACGACGGGGATGGTCGAAGATCACGCTGGATTGAATAATGAAAGAATCTCCGAATCTGCGTTCCTGGATCAGTGCGCGATCGCCTGGGACGAGCGCAGGGAGATGATGCACCGCGAGCTTCAGCGGTTTGACGACGGGCTTTTTTACGTCCTGTACGACACGCCCGACCGGATTCAGCACCTCTTCTGGCGGTACAGCGAGCCCGACCACCCCGCCAACCGAGGAAGCGCGCCCGACCCTACGTTCGCCGGAGTGATCGACGACGCCTACCGCCGCTCCGACGCGATTGTCGGCGAGGCGCTCGCGTACGCCGACGACCAAACGCTGGTCGTCGCGCTCTCGGATCACGGCTTCAACAGCTTCCGACGGGGCGTGGATCTGAACAAATGCCTGCTCGATCGCGGATACCTGGCGCTCCGGCCGGGTGTCGAGCCGGGCGAGGGCGCCGGCGATTTGCTCCGACAGGTGGACTGGTCGCGGACGCGGGCGTACGCGGTCGGGCTGAGCGGGATTTACCTGAACATCCGGGGACGTGAGGGCGAGGGGATCGTCGCGCCCGAGGATGCCGAGGCGCTCTCGGCCGAGCTGGCCGGGGGTCTCTCGGGATTGACCGACCCGGCGCATCCGGGCACACTGGCGATTCGGCGGGTGGTCTCGCGGTCCGAGGCGTACCGCGGTCCGTTCGCCGAGGCGTCGCCCGACCTGATGGTCGACTTCGCCGAGGGCTATCGCGTCTCGTGGTCGTCGTCGATGGGGGGTGTCGCCGCGGAACCCTTCGAGGACAACGTCAAGAAGTGGAGCGGCGATCATATCATCGACCCCGACCGGGTTCCGGGCGTATTGTTCATCAATCGCCCGTACCGCGGCGAGGGCGCCCGGCTCCT
>DAIDJI010000589.1 GCA_027451455.1 Planctomycetales bacterium
TGACGGTCTCGATGTCCTGCGGGAGGGCGGCCTTGATCTCGGCGAGGCGCTCCTTGAGGTCGTCGACGACCTTGACGGTGTTGGTGCCGGACTGCTTCTGGACGACGAGGGAGACGGCGTCGACGCCGTCGAGGCGGGCGAGGGTGCGGGGTTCCTCGTTGGAGTCCTCGGCGCGGCCGACGTCGCGGAGGCGGACGATCCCGGGCGCCGGCTCGCGCTCGTCGGCGCGGCCCACCTTGAGCACGATGTCGCCGAACTGCTCGGGCGTGCTGAGCCGCCCCAGGGTGTCGACGGCGAGCTGGAACGGCTGGCCGCGCGGCGCCGGGAGCTGGCCGATCTGCCCGGAGGGCGCGTCGATGTTCTGCTCGCGGATCGCGTTGGCGACGTCCATGGCCGTCATGTTCCGCGACGCCAGCTTCTGCGGGTCGAGCCAGGCGCGGATGCTGTAATCCCGCTGCCCCATGTAGTTGATGTCCGAGACGCCGTAGACCCGCAGCAGCTCATCCTTGACGTAGACCGTGGCGAAGTTGCTCAGATAGATGTCGTCATACTGCCCGTTGGGCGAGAAGAAGTTGACGATCATCAGCATGTCGGGCGTGCGCTTCCGGATCGTGATCCCCTGGTTCTGCACCTGGGTGGGAAGCATCGGCATCGCCAGGGCGACGCGGTTCTGGACCATCACGAGCGCCGCGTTGACGTCGGTCCCGATGTCGAAGGTCACGGTGAGGGTATAGGTCCCGTCGTTCCCCATCTGCGAGGTCATGTAGAGCATGCCCTCGATCCCGTTGACCTGCTGCTCGATCGGCGCGGCAACCGTGTCGGCAACGACTGGGGCGCTGGCGCCCGGGTAGTTGATCGAGATCGAGATGCCCGGCGGAGTGATCCTCGGGTACTGGGCCATCGGCAGGCCATAGAGCGCGATGGCGCCCAGCAGAGTGATCACCACCGAGAGGACGGTGGCGAAGATCGGCCGGTCGATGAAGAACTTCGAGAGCATGGAGATGGCCCGACTTCCTTCGGGAAAGATTTAGCGTCCTGCCGATTTCGAGGGCGGTCCGCCCTTTCCTTTCTTCGTGGCTGTCTTGCCGGTCGCCTCGGCCTTCCTCTTCGGCTCGGGTACGACGACGCCCGGAACCGGGATCGGCATCGCGATCGGCTCCGGCTCGACGAGGAGCCTCGGCCGGACCTGCTGCAAGGCACCGACGACCACCCGATCGTCCGGACTGAGGCCCTCATCGATCACCCGAAGGCCGTCCTCCTGGAGCGAGCCCGTTTTGACGCGGCGTGTCTGAACCACGTCCTTCGCGTCGAGTACGTAGACGAACTTGGTCCCCTGGTCCGACCCGATGGCCCGATCCGCGACCAGCACCGCGGGGTGGGGCAGGCCGATCGGTAGCCGAATCCGGACAAACATCCCCGGCGAGAGCAGCCGGAGCCCGCCCTCGGGCTTCGGATTGGGGAAGAGGCCGCGGACGAGGATGCTCCCGGTCGTCGGGTTGACCTGGTTGTTGATGAAATTCACCGTCCCCTGGTGCGGGAAGGCCTCCTCGCCCTGAAGTCCCATCAGAACCGACATCTTGCCGTCGGCCGGGACGCGTACCTTCTTCTCGTTGATCGCCCGACGGATCCGGAGCAACGTCGGCTCGTCCATCTCGAAGTAGGCATACATCGGGTCCACCGAGACAATCGTCGTCAGCAGGGTCTGGTCCTGGTTGACCAGATTTCCGCGCGTCAGATAATAGCGGCTGATCATCCCGTCGATCGGCGAGGTCACCTTGGTAAATTCGTGCTGGAGCGTGTAAATCTCCATGCTTTTTTCAAACGCCTTGACCCGCGCCTCGGCCTCGTCGACGACGGCCTGTTCCTGGTCGAACTGCTGGAGACTGATGGAGCCGGGCGAGCGCGCGTTGATGGCTCGGTCGCGGGCGAGTGTGACCCTCGCCAGCTTGAGCGAGGCTCGGTACAGGTCAACCTGCCCCTGCGCCTGGTCGAGCTGGGCCTTGTAGGGGCGTGGGTCGATGACAAACAGCAGATCGCCTTTTTTGACCTCGGCGCCCTCATGGAACGGCATCTCGACGAGGTATCCGTTGGCTCTCGGCCGGATGTCGACCGAGTGGATGGCCTCGGTCCGGCCGGTGAAGTCGACGTAATCGGTCACCTCACGCGCCACCGGGTGGGCCACCGGAACCACTGGGGGAGCCGCCGGTGCCACGGCCGCTCGGTTCTGCTGGCATCCCGCCTCGGCCGCCGCCGAAATGGCCACCATCATCAGGACGACGGTTCGTCTCTGGGCACTGCTCATGGTTGGTTTATTGGTCATCTCTTGGGGAGAGTCGTCGGTAGTCAGCGGGGTGATTGTCTGCCTAGAGTGTATCAGGGTCGGGCGGTAGGGTCACAGTAGGCAGATCGGGGCGAGATTCCATGAAAGATCTAGGCGATTTCAGAGCTCGAACGGGCCCGGCCTCTCCTCGACGTCAGACCGGGAAAACCCGAGACTCAGGGACCAGGGATTCCAGGACTCCCATGAAAAGGATCGGGTTGGGCGTGATCGCGATCGCAATCGCGATCACGGCCCCGGCCTGGGCGGCGGGGCCTGTCGAGGTCAAGCTGGAGGCGAAGTTTCCGGAGGGTCGGGCGATCCGATACCGGGTGCGGACATCGAAGAACCAGCGTGTGAAGAACCTGGGGATGGAGATGCCCTCCAACCAGGATCGAACGGTCGTTTACGCGATCGAGGCGGGCCCGCGGCGAGGCGATTCGACGCGGCCGGTCTCGGTGAAGGTGGAATCGCTCCGTGAACGGCAGCGGCTGCCCGGCGGTCGCGATGTCCAGCACGACTCAAAGGATCCGTCGGCCGACCGGGTCGCGCACCCGGACCTCGAATTCTTCAAGCCCATGTATCGGGTCGAGGACGGCCTCGCGTTCACGGCCATCCTCGACGGCAAGGGTCGCGTCAAGGCGATCGAGGGAGGCGAGGCGGTCCGATCGAAGCTCAGCACCCTCGATCCGGTCGCCGTCGACCTGCTCAAAAGCCGGCTCTCGGACGACTCCCTGGCCCGAGAATTCGAAAGGACCCTTGGCCTCTCTGCCCTCCCCGAGAGCCCGGTCAAGCCGGGTGCCTCGTGGGAAAAGACCGAGTCCGTCGACGCCGGCGCCGGGATCGAACTGGTCCTCAAGAAGAAGTATGAGTACACCGGCACCGAAAAGAAGGGGAATCGCGAGATCGACCGGATCAAGATCCAGGTCCTGGAGGTGCATTGCCGGCAAGACGCCGACTCCTCCTCGCCGATGAAGCTCGCGAAGGAGGAGATCAAGGTGATTTCGTCCGAGGGCTTCGTCCTCTTCGACCGGAGCGAGGGCCGGGCGCTCGAGGTTCGCGACCGGGTGCAGCTCGAAGGCCGGTTGACGCTCGCGCACGAGGGCCGGGACCAGCAGGTCGGGTTCGACCTTACGATCCGGACCGAATCGCAGCCGGCCGGCGGTTCGTAAGCGTAAAAATATCGCCGCTCCCCGTGCGAATCCACGGTCAATGGCGAGCGGGACGACGTCCTCGACCGGGCGATCGATCGCCCTGCCGCGATCCGGCTCCGATCCGATCCGATCCGAGACCCAGGAGACGACCGATGATGACCATTCGAGACGCCTTTGCGACCGCGGCTCTGCTCGTGGCGATCGCCGTGACCCCAGCGCAGGCGCAGGTGAGGCTTGAGCACAAGTTCCCCGAGGGCCGAAAGCTGACCTACAGCTCCGGCCTGAAGATCCACCGGATACTCACTGTCGCCGGAATGGAGTTCCCGACCGACGTCGACCAGGTCGTGGTCATCGCGCGGACGATTGGGAGCCGGGCGGCCGATGGCTCGCTACCCGTCGGCGAGAAGATCGAGTCGTTCCGGGCCGAATTGACCCTCCCAGGGAATATCCGGGTCGCCTTCGACTCGAAGGATGGCAAGCTCGAAACCGATGAGAAACAGCTCGAATTCCTCGGCGACGTCTACCGTTTCATCCCCGGGATCGAGTACACGGTCGTCCTCGTCTCGGACGCCTTTGACGAGATCCCGTGGCTCGAGCGCACCTACGTCGCGGGATCGCTGTGGGACGCCCTCGAGATGGGCGC
>DAIDJI010000590.1 GCA_027451455.1 Planctomycetales bacterium
ATGGTCCGTGCGAATCGATTCGATGATGTGCCGGACGATTGTGGAATAGGCGGAATTGATCGATTGGCGTGTCGAGAGAGGGTTGAATCGGCAAAATACCGATAATCAGCCTTTTCAGAACGGATGAATGGTTCCTTGCTCGGTTGCCGGCAAGGCTTTCTCGATCGCGCGTTGATGACTTCGAGGTTTTGGGTTGGGCCTCAGTTGGTCCGGTTGCATCGGGTCCGGACGACGATCAGGGCGAGTCCTCGTCGGGCGAGGCCGTCGCGGAAGAGCTCGGGCAGGCGATCGCCGAGGTCATCCGGGCCAACGGTCACGGCGCGGTCCACGCCGATGGCCCGCGCGATGGCCTCGATGTCGAGCGCAGGGGCCGGTCGGCCGAGGGCGTCGAGGGGCTGACCGGGGTTGGACTGGAACCCGGTCGTCGCGGTCGACCCGTTGTCCAGCACGACCATCAGCAGGTCGCTCTGCTGGTGGACGGCGTTTGCGATCGCCGGCATTGTCAGGTGGAAGAACGACGAGTCGCCGAACATTGCGACGGCCCGGTCGCGGAGCCCTGCCCTCGCGAGCCCGTCGGCAACGCCGACCGCCGACCCCATCGCGAACTTCGCGTCGATCCGGTCGCCGACTGGTGCCAGGCAGCCGGGATCGCCGACGATCACCGGGTTCTGTCCGATCTCGGCGGCGGTGGTTTTCAGGGCCTCGACGATCTCGCCGAACCGGCAGCCGGCGCAGTAGTTCTCGCGGGTCGGGCGTTCGGAGGGCTCGTCGGCTTCGAGATAGGCTCGGGCCGGGATGAATCCGGGCGCGAAGCGTTCGAGGGCCCGAAGGATCTGCCAGCGGTACAGTTCCCCTTCGCGGGCGACGTGTCCCGACCGCTTCCCGAAGAGCCGGACCGGGAGCCCCCGCTCGTGAGCGATCGCTCCGATCGCGACCTCGAGAAACGGCTCGTTCTCCTCCAGGATCAGGACCTCGTCGCATCCGTCGAGGAACCGCCCGACCACCTCGCGCGGGACCGGGAACAGCGTGCCCAGGCCGAGGACGCGGAGGTCGTCGCGGGGGGCCTCGCCGATGACATCGAGGAGTTTCCGGCGGACGAACCCCGCCGCGATCACGCCGCGACTCCCCTGCCCTTCAGCCTGGTTGAAAGGGGCCTGGTCGGCCCAGTGCTCCATTTGACCCAGCCGCTGGTGCAACTCGCGATGCTTCGCGACCACGTTCCTCGGCACTGGAACGAACCGCCAGGTCTCGCGGGCGAGGCCGAGGTCAGGTTTTGAAGGGTGGCCCTCGTCAGGGAGTTCCACCGGCCCGGATTGCTGGGCGAAGCTCCGGGTGATCCGGACGACGACGACGGTATTCAACCGCTCGGAGAGTTCGAACGCCGAGCGGACCATCGCGAAGCCCTCGGCGGGCGTCGAGGGCTCGAGCCAGGGCATTTCGAGCATTGGAGCGAGGGCCCGCGTATCCTGGTCGTTCTGCGAGCCGTATCCGCCGGGGTCGTCTCCCACCAGGATGACGAGCCCGCCATGAACGGGCGTGAGGTTGAGAGCCATCAGGGGGTCGAGCATCACGTTCATGCCGACGCTCTTGGTGGCGACCATCGCCCGGCGTCCCGCGATCGAGGCGCCGATGGCGACTTCAACGGCGACCTTCTCGTTGCTCGACCATTCGACGTGGAAGTCGTGCGAGGCGGCGAGTTCGATCAGTTCGGTGAAGGCTTCGGATGCGGGCGAGCCGGGATAGCTGGTTGCGAGCGTGATCCCGGCGGAGACGGCGGCCTTGGCGATCGCGCGTGGGCTGGTGAGGTGCTGGGTCGGCATCGGGGCAATCCGTGGCGGTGTTCGGGGCGGGCTCCGATCGGCTGGAATCCGATCCGCCCCATTACACCAGCCGACGGCCCCCGACGCCACGACCTCGGCGCCAACGAAACGAGGGCGCCCCGGCCCTCGGGATCATCCCGAAGGCGAGGCACCCTCGATAGTCATTCCGGAGATCCACGCCCCGAGGAGAGCCGGGCGCGTCGCGGAATCTTACCTGCCGAGCGACTTGGCGACGACGTAGATCACCGCCGCGCCGAAGAGTCCGCCGCCGCAAAGGAGATAGAGGAGCGAGTACTGAGCGGCCGCCACCAGGACGGGCATTTGTTCGATGGCCTGCATGATTTCACCTCATATGGATAAAGGGTCGAGCTTGATCCGCTTGGCTTTCGATGAGGACGGGTTCCGTCGTCTCGACCGGCCCGCCTCGACGGGAGGATGATATTGCAGACGCCGTGCCAAAGGCGAGAATCGGCGGCCGGCCGTGGGTTCGAGGCGAAGACGAATCGCGACGGATCGGATATCATGGGGATGAAGGCACCAAGCAGGGACTGGGTCGATCGCGCGGGATGCGGGAGCGAGGCCACGACATGAGCGCCGGGGAAGGAACGAGCATCTTCACCATTGAGCTGCCTCGGGGCGTCCTGGAGCCGATCGCGTCGACGCCCGAGGCGGCCGCGCAGGAACTGCGTCTCGCGGCCGCGATCGAGCTGTATCGCCAGGGGCGGATCTCGCAGGGCCAGGGCGCCCTGATCGCGGGGATTGGCCGGTCCCGGTTCCTGGACGAGCTCTCGCGGGCCAGGGTGTCCGCTTGCCAGGTCACAGTCGACGAGCTGATGGAGGAGATGGATCGTGCCGTCTCGGCGCATCGTCAACACATCGCCCCTGATCCTGCTGGCCCGAATCGACCGGCTTGATTTCCTCCGACTGGGCGGTGCCGACGTGGTCGTCCCGGAGACCGTCATCGCCGAGATCGAGGCGGGCGCAGGGCGCGACGCGACACTCGAAGCCGTTCAACGAGCGGGATGGCTCTCCGTCGCCCCGGTTCCTGAGCTACCCGAGCCTGTGAGGCGATGCCGCCTCGACCCGGGCGAATCGGCGGTCCTGGCCCTGGCCTACGCCGAACCCGGAGCGGAGGTTGTCCTCGATGACCTGGCCGCGAGGCGGGCCGCGGCGCGGCTAGAGATCCCATGCCTCGGGACACTCGGGCTGATCCTGGCCGCGAAGGGCCTCGGCGCGATCGCCGAGGCCCGTCCTGTGATAGCCGAGCTCCGCCGGGCGGGCCTCTACCTCGACGAGGAGTTCGCCGCCGAGTTTTTCCGTCGGATCGGCGAATGACGGGGTCGGGGGTAAGGGATGACCCGCGATCTATCCTCGGCCTCAGACCGCCGGCGGGTTCCGCTCGACGTAGAGGCGCTGGTGCCAGGTCGGATAGCTCGGCGGGACCTCGCTCGCCGCGTCCAGCCTCGCCACCTGTTCCGGGGTCAGCTCCCAGCCGATCGCGCCGAGGTTCTGACGGAGTTGTCCCTCGTCCCGCGCCCCCAGGATCGCCGAGCAGACACCGGGTCGCCGCAGCACCCAGTTGATCGCCACCTGCGGGATCGTCTTATCGACCTCCTCCGCGATCGCCTCCAGCGCGTCGACGACCCGGAACAACAACTCATCCGGGACGCTCGGCCCGCCCGACATCGCCCCGGCGTGGCGCAGTCGGCTGGTCTCGGGCAGTGGTTGACCGCGTCGGATCTTTCCTGTCAGCCGGGCGAATCCCAGCGGGCTCCAGGCGAGCAGTCCGACCCCCTCGTCCAGCCCGAGCGGCATCAGCTCCCACTCGTAATCGCGGCCGATCAGCGAGTAATACGCCTGGTGCGCCACGTATCGCGAGAGCCCGTACTCCTTCGAGATCGCCAGCGATTTCATCAAATGCCAACCCGAGAAGTTCGAGCATCCGATGTACCGGATCTTCCCGGAGCGCACCAGGTCATCGAGAGCCCGGAGTGTCTCCTCCACCGGCGTGCTCCGGTCGAAGGCGTGAAGCTGGTACAGGTCGATGTAATCCGTCCCGAGCCGCCGCAGGCTCCCCTCGACCGACCGAATCAAGTGATGCCGCGACGATCCGACGTCGTTCGGCCCCGGCCCGACTCGAAACGCCGACTTCGTCGATACGATCACCCGGTCGCGACGCCCCGCAATCGCCCGGCCGAGGATCTCCTCGGCCTGGCCGGCTGAGTAGGCGTCGGCCGAGTCGAAGAGGGTCAGTCCGGCGTCGATGCAGAGATCGATCAGGCGGGTTG
>DAIDJI010000591.1 GCA_027451455.1 Planctomycetales bacterium
AACAAATAGCAATTTCGGAGTTCATAAATCCTGAAGCTCGAATGAATCGGTCGACAGTGCGAGAGATTTCATCCTAGTTGCTGATGATAATGAGGGCGTACAAAGCGATTTACCTAGTACCTTAACTGTTGAATCATCGAATTGCAGATAGACATTGCGAATGCCGGAATTCATCCGTGCCGCCGGCCTGGGTCGAGGGAGCCGCGCCGGCCTCGCCGGTGGTTCTCGCGACATTCAGCGATGCGGACCCCAACGCCCAGGCCGGCGACTACTCCACCACGATCAACTGGGGCGATGGAACCACATCCACCGGAACGATCGTGGCGGCGAGCACGCCGGGCGTGTTCGAGGTGCTGGGGAGCCACACCTATGCCGAGGACGGAACGCCGACGGCCACCGTCCAGATCGTGGATACGGACGCGGAACAATCAACGCCCCGGCCGTCGACGATTCCGGCCTCCAGGGCCACCGTCGCCGTCCCGCTCTCGGTCCTTGATGCGACCCTGACCGCCTGGCGACCGCCCGCGCCTTCGCCCGCGCCCCAGGTTGCGGGGCAAGCCTTTACCGACCTGCCAGTGGCCCTGTTTTCCGACGCCGATCCGGGGGCCATCGCGGGCGACTATACCGTGAGCATCGACTGGGGCGACGGCACGGCGCCGTCTTCGGGCCGGGTGATCTCCCCTGGCCATGTCGGTCCTTTCGAGGTCGTTGGATCGCACACTTACGCGGAGGGATCGCCGGCGGGGTCGCCCTATCGTGTGACGGTCCAGATTGCCGATGTCGATGGCGAACTTGCGAGTCCTCCGCCGGTCGGGCGGTCGTCGGCCGCGGTCATCGAGACGATCACCGTGACCGGCTCGACGATTCAATTGAAACCAGCAACCGTCGCGAGCGGAGTCCAGGGAATCGCCGGACCGATCGTCCTGGCCACACTCACAGGCGCGGATCAGAAATCGGCGACGGTCGACTACTCCGGGACGATCAACTGGGGCGACGGCACCACCTCGCCCTTGACTCACGCCAACTTTGTTCCAGCGGCGAATGCGCCTGGGTCGTACCTCGTGGTCGGGACCCATGGCTACGCCCAGGCGGGGACGTACTCCGCCACGGTCCAGGTTTCCGAGGCAGCCGGGAGCGGGTCGGCATCGAGCTCGAGCGCGACATCAACGGCCCGGATTCCTGTGGCTGCCTCCCGTCTGAATGCGTCCGGGGTGGCCGCGGAGGCGTACGTTGGTTCCAGCGTGATCGGACCGGTCGCCACGTTCTCGGTCGTCGGAGCCCCGATCCTGGCCTCCGACTCCAGCGCGGAGATCCAGTGGGGAGACGGGACAACCTCCATCGGGACCATCACCGAGAACCCGGCGACCGGTATTTTTTCCGTCGTCGGGGCCCATTCGTACAGCGCAGCAGGAACTTATGCCGATCAGGTCATAATCCAGGCGCCTGATGGATTGACAACAACGCTCCGCGACCTGATCATCGTCATCAATCCTCCACTCGCGCCCGAGCCGACGGGCCAGACGTCGCCGGCCTCGGATCCGCCCGGCAGTGGAGCGAGCGCGTCCGGTGGGTCATCGATCCCGGCCGGACTGGTCGTGAATGGTCAGGGAATCTCGTCGGCACGGTCGCACGTCTTCGGTGGAGTCGTCGCGACGTTCACGGATGGAACCGACCCCGCCCCATCGTCGACGTTCGTCGCCACGATCTGGTGGGGAGATGGCCGACACTCGAAGGGGATGATCGCTGGGCCGTCCAGCTCCGATGGGATTTTTGTGGTGCGAGGGCGCCACTTCTACACCCATCGTCACGAGTTTATCGTGAGGATTACCATCGAGACCGGAGACGGGTCCCATCGGGCCCTCGGCGAGAGTGAGTTGAAATGGAGGCCCCGGCCGTGCCCGTCGATGGCAGGCGCGGTGGCCTCGCCGTCCGGCTGGAAGCGCGACTTCTTCTGGCGTCCCACTACACGGCCGATCCGATGAGCCGTGACCGGCTCCAGGGAAAGAGCCGAGAAACCACTCCCACGCGATCCCGAACGGGGTGGCTGCCGTGGGATTGACGTGCGTGACGGTGAATCTGGCCGGCGGGAGATGGTCCCGTCGGCCCTCGAAAACCGGGTGAGCCCGCTCAAGGCCCAGGCAGGCCTGGGCGAACCACGGTTTTTTTTATGATGATGATTTGAGAAGGGAAACTTGAGCTTTTCACGAGCCGCCAGCGGTCCCGGAAGCCGCTGGATGGCGAGTGGCTCGAAAAAAATCGGTGTCTTTTGCGTCGAAAATGCCAGAACCTGGGCATGTTCGACGACCGTGGACAGTACGCGCGGTGGTTAACGAGAAGGATCGCGGGCCATTGCGCTGAAAAGCCGATCTCAATGGCATCATCTCTGCGTCTTGATCCGAATGGACTCGGAGTATGAAGGTGCATTCAAAACGATTTCGAATAGCATGTACACCGAGATCAATCGGAGATGAAAGAGCTGTAAGCTATTCGAAATCGAAATAAAACTGATATTGACAGGATGAGGTCGGCGCGGTTCCATATGCGAGCGCGTTTGGTTCCGAATTCCGCAGTGTGAACGAATCGTCTACCAGAGGCGATGTCGGCGCGGCCGCCCGAGAGACAGGGGAGCGGTCCTCACGCCGGCATACGAAGCGGCGAGGTGACGTCGAACGAGATCCGGGGAGCGAACGTCAGGGACGATGACAACGGTCTGGCGGGGCTCCTGCAATCGGCCTCCCACCGTTGGCTTCGCCGTCTCCCGGTAGGTCGGTCCCAGGAAGAGGAAGGTCGATTCCCGGGATCGTGAAGCGGCGTCCATCGCACTGAACCGTTCCAAGGACAGACCCGGCCCCTCGGGGCGGCCGGACCCACACTGGTCGGCATCAGCCACGGTGTGGCGGGCGAGGATCGCCACGCAGGAAGCGCACCCAGGCCCCGTCGGATTGGTCGAAAATCGGTCGGTCGGATTCCAAACCCATCTGAGGCGATGGCCGTGGATCGTGCGCGCCGGGCTTGCCGGCCGGACGACCGCGGCCCCACAACCGAGGGTCAGTCACATGCGTCACAGGAACAAGAACTCGCAGCCGAATTTTCTCGATTCTCGCCGGCGCCGCACCACACGCCCCAGGCGGGACATGATTCGTGTCGACGCGATCGAGCCGCTCGAGACCCGGTCGTTGATGACCATTACCAACCTCGCGTTTACGCCGCCGCTGAATCCCGTGGAAGGGCAGACTTTCAGTGGCAATTTGTCGACGCCGATCGCCACTTTCAATGACACCACCGGATTGAGCCTCACGAATTTCTCGGCCGTGCTCCAGTGGGGTGACGGCGGATTCGACACGGATTTCAACAGCGGTGGTTCGGTCCTCATCATGGAGCAGGGTTCGACGAGCACCTACGACGTCTTCGACTTTACCGGGCACGTCTATCAGGAGGAGGGAACGCCCGGGAACATCGCTCTTTCGGTGACTGAGACTCCTGCGGTCGGCTCCGCCCCCAACTCGGCCTCCATCAGCCAGCCGATCACGATCACGGATGCGTCTCTGAACGCTTTCAACGCGGGGACGATCACTCCCACCGAGGGGCAAGCCTTCACGGGGACGCTTGCCACGTTTACCGACACGGACCCGAACGGTGTACTGGGTGAGTACGCGGCGAACATCAACTGGGGCGACGGCCAGTCCTCGGTCGGCGTCATCACGCAGCCGGGCGGGGCCGGACACGCCTTCGTCGTTACGGGCACGCACACCTTCGCCGAGGAGGGGTCGTTCAGTTCGAGTAATACCCCGCCGAATCCGGTCTCGGTCACGATTGTTGATACCGACGGACACAACCCACCGGCCGGGACCCGCGCGACCGCCACGGTGACCGATACGGCGATCGTCGGCGATGCGGGCCTGACCTCGCTCCCGCTGATTACGCCGTTCACGGCGACCGAGGGATCCTCCGCGACGGGTGTCGTCGCGACGTTCAGCGACGCGAACCCGAACGCGCCGGTGACGGACTTCTCAGGGACGATCAACGGGGGTGACGGCCAGACCTCGGCGTTTTCCTCGGCCAACATTCGGGTCGTCTCGCGATCGGCGACACAGGCGATTTTCAACGT
>DAIDJI010000592.1 GCA_027451455.1 Planctomycetales bacterium
TACAGGGCCACGTTACCGATCAGAACGTTGTCCTCGGCGACGAACCGCGAGACCTTCGGCGGGTAAACAATGATCTTGCCGCCCGAGAGGCCCTTGCCGACGTAATCATTCGAGTCGCCTTCGAGGGTCAGGGTGATCCCCCTCGGCAAGAAGGCGCCGAAGCTCTGGCCGGCCGAACCGTTGAACTTGATCTGGATCGTGTCATCGGGCAGTCCCTCGCCGCCATATCGGCGGGAGAGTTCGGAACCAAGAATCGTCCCGACGGTCCGATTCACGTTGCGGATGGGGAGGTCAAGAGTGACCGGCTCGCCCCGTTCGAGCGCTGGCTTGCAGGCGGGCAAGAGGGTCGTCCAGTCGAGCGATTGCTCGACGCCGTGGTCCTGCTCGGCGACTTTCCGGACCGCGACCTCGGGGCCAACCTCGGGCCGGTAGAAGATCTTGCTGAAATCGAGACCGTGTGCCTTGTAGTGATCGATGGCCTTTCGCATGTCGAGCAGGTCGCTCCGGCCGATCATCTCGTCGATGGTTCGGAAGCCCAGTTGGGCCATCAGTTCGCGGACCTCCTGGGCGACGAAGCGGAAGTAATTGACCACATGCTCGGCCCGGCCTCGGAACTTCTCGCGAAGCTTCGGGTTCTGGGTCGCGATGCCGACCGGGCAGGTATCGAGGTGGCAGACCCGCATCATGATGCAGCCCATCACAACCAGCGGGGCCGTGGCGAAGCCGTACTCCTCGGCGCCGAGTAGGGCGGCGATCACGACATCGCGGCCCGTCTTGAGCTGGCCGTCGGTCTGAACCACGATCCGATCGCGGAGCTTGTTGAGGACAAGCGTCTGCTGGGTCTCGGCGAGTCCTAGTTCCCAGGGGACTCCGGCGTGCTTCAGCGAGGTCAGCGGGCTCGCCCCGGTGCCGCCGTCGTGGCCGCTGATCAGGACGACGTCGCTGTGTGCCTTCGCGACGCCGGCCGCGACCGTCCCGACCCCCATCTCGGCGACCAGCTTGACGCTGATTCTCGCCTTGTAGTTGCTGTTCTTGAGGTCGTAAATGAGCTGGGCGAGGTCCTCAATCGAGTAGATATCGTGGTGCGGCGGCGGGCTGATCAGGCCGACGCCCGGAGTCGAGTACCGGACCTTCGCGATCCAGGGCCAGACCTTGTGGCCGGGAAGCTGGCCGCCCTCGCCGGGCTTCGCCCCCTGCGCCATCTTGATCTGGATCTCATCCGAATTCACCAGGTATTCGCTCGTGACGCCGAACCGTCCGGAGGCCACCTGCTTGATCGCGCTTCGGCGGCTATCGCCGTTGGGGAGCGGCTGGAATCGTTCGGGATCCTCGCCTCCTTCGCCGGTGTTCGACCGGCCGCCGATGCGGTTCATCGCGATCGCGAGCGTCTCGTGCGCCTCGGCCGAGATCGACCCGTAGCTCATCGCGCCCGTGGCGAACCGCTTCACGATCGACTCGATCGGCTCGACCTCTTCGATCGGGATCGGCCGGCACTGCTCGGGCCGGAACGTGAAGAGGCCGCGAAGGGTGCAGAGACGCTCATTCTGCTCGTCGACCGCCTGGCTGTACTTCTTGAAAATCTCGAAGCGACCCGCCTGGGTGGCGTGCTGGAGCCGGAAGACGGTCTCGGGGTTGAAGAGGTGGAATTCCCCATCGCGTCGCCACTGGTACTGCCCCCCCTCCAGGAGCTGCATCGATCGGTCAACGCGGCTGGCATACGCACGTCGGTGATGGTACAGCGTTTCCTCAGCGATCTCGGCCAGGCCGACGCCGCCGACCCGTGACGGGGTCTTGTCGAAGTACTGACGAACGAAGGCCTCGTTCAGACCGATCGCCTCGAAAATCTGCGCCCCTCGGTAGCTTTGAATCGTGCTGATGCCCATCTTGGACATCACCTTCACGACCCCCTTCTTGATCGCCTTTCGGTACTTGTAGACAGCCTCCTCGTGTGACAGCCCGGCGATCATCCCCTGCCGGATCATCTCGTCGAGGGTCTCGAAGGCGACGTACGGGTTGATGCAGCCTGCGCCGTAGCCAAGCAGAAGCGCGAAGTGGTGAACCTCGCGGGCGTCGCCGCACTCGACGACCAGCCCGGCCCGCGACCGGAGCCCGCGGCGGACCATCTCGTGATGGAGGCCCGAGCAGGCCAGGAGCGAGGGGATCGGGGCCATGTCGGCGTTCACACCGCGGTCGGAGAGAACGATCAGGTTGGAGCCGGCCTCAATGGCCGAGCAGGCAGCGTCGATCATCGACCGGAGCGACTCCTCGAGCCCCTTGGCCCCCTCCGCGGCGACGAAGAGCATCGGGACGGTCACCGATTTGAACCCGCGCCAGCCCTCGAGCAGCTTCAGGCGAGCCGTCTCGTCGTTGTCGAGGACCGGGATCTCCAGCGCGATCTGGCGGCACGACTCGGGCCTGGGATCGAGCAGGTTCTCCTCGCCGCCGGCGCCGGTGAAGACGGAGGTGACCAGTTCCTCGCGGATCGCATCGAGCGGCGGGTTGGTGACCTGGGCGAAGAGCTGCTGGAAATAGTTAAAGAGCGGCTGCGCCTGGTCGGACAGGACGGCCAGCGGGGTATCGGTCCCCATCGACCCGATGGCTTCCTCGCCCACCGATCCCATCGGCGTGAGGATATACTTAATATCCTCGAACGTGTAGCCGAAGGCCATCTGCCGGTGGAGCAGAGTGTCGGGATCGGGGCCGGGAACCTCGGGAGCCTCAGGGAGCTCTGAGAGCGAGGCCATGTACTGTTCGAGCCACTTGCCGTAGGGTCGGGACGAGGCGATCTCGTGCTTCAGCTCCTCGTCGTCGACAATCCGCCCCTTTTCCAGGTCCACGAGGAACATCTTGCCGGGCTCAAGGCGGCCCTTCTTGACGATCCGATCGGGGGCGATCTCCAGGGCTCCGACCTCGGAGGCCATGATGACCCGATCATCGTCGGTGACGATGAACCGACTCGGCCGGAGCCCGTTGCGGTCGAGCACGGCGCCGATCGATCGGCCATCGGTGAACGCGACCGAGGCTGGGCCATCCCACGGCTCCATCAGGCAGCTATGATACTTGTAGAAATCTTTCTTCACCTGGCTCATCGATTCGTGGTTCTCCCACGCCTCGGGAATGAGCATCATCATCGCGTGGGGGAGGCTGTAGCCGGACCGGATCAGGAGCTCGACGGCATTATCGAGGCAGGCGGTATCGCTCAGACCTTCGCGGATGATCGGGCGGATCTTCTCGATGTCGCCCTCATCGTAGAGCGGAGAGGCGAAGAGCGCCTCGCGGGCCCGCATCCAGTTGATGTTCCCGCGCAGGGTGTTGATCTCTCCGTTGTGCGAGATCGTCCGGTACGGGTGCGCCAGTTCCCAGCTCGGGAAGGTGTTGGTGCTGAACCGCGAGTGGAACATGCAGAGGGCGCTATCGAGCATGGGGTCGTCGAGGTCGTCAGCGTAGTAGAGGCCGACCTGCTCGGGGGTCAGCATCCCCTTGTAGACGATCGTACGGCAGGAGAGGCTGGCGAAGTAGAAGAATTTGTGATCGTCCAGGCCGGAGTTCTCAATCTCGTTTTCGAACCGCTTACGGATAACGTAGAGCTTGCGCTCGAAGCGATCGGCATCGAGACCATCGGCCCGGCCGACCATCGCATGCCACATGACCGGCTCGACCGACCGGGCTCCGTCGCCGAGCGAGGAGGAGTCGGTCCGAATCCTTCGCCATCCGAGGAACGTTTGGCCCTCCTCGGCGACAATACGCTCAAACATCGACATACCGAACTTCTGCTGCCCCTCATCGGGCGAGGTGAAGAACGCACCAACGCCGTAATGCTCGGGAGCGGGAAGCTCAATCCCGACGGCCTGGCATCTTGCGCTCAGGAACGAATGCGGAAGCTGGATAAGGATGCCCGCACCGTCTCCGGTGTTATTCTCGCATCCGCATGCGCCGCGATGATTCAGATTGATCAGAGCGGTGAGGCCATCGCGAACAATTTGATGCGAGCGTCGCCCCTTGAGATCAACAATGAATCCGACGCCGCAGCTATCGTGTTCGCTGGCGGGGTCGTAGAGTCCCTGGGCGGGTGGTCGAGCCTGGTTCATCGCAGCAT
>DAIDJI010000593.1 GCA_027451455.1 Planctomycetales bacterium
GCTCCCTGAGCGAAGATGGCTTTCTTCGGATTTCCGGCCGGCTCTCGCGGTTCTCGAAGATCGGCGGCGAAATGGTGCCTCACGGCCGGGTCGAGGAGGCGCTCCAGCAGGCGATTGGTCATCCTGAACCAGTCTTCGCCGTGACGGCCATCGGCGACGAGCGCAAGGGCGAAAAGCTTGCCGTTCTGACCACCCTCGACGCTCCTGAGATCGACCGTGCACTCGCCGGCCTGGCCGCGCAAGGGCTGCCGAACCTCTTTATCCCCCGTCGAGAGAACATCATCCGCGTCGAGGCCATCCCGATGCTTGGTACTGGCAAGCTCGACTTGAAGGCCCTCCGGCGGATCGCCGAGGAATCTCTCGGCGCCGTCGGGGCGTCGGCCTGAGTTGCAGAGGAGAGGGGCGGCTCTCGATTTTTAGGATGGTCCCTCCGAGAGCCGCACCCTGTTCATGTCCGAGCACGGGTTGGGCAAAACCGCTCTTCTCGCGGAATTCCCAGCATACTGGACTCCTGCCTTCCTATTGTCGATGCGCCATGGGCCACCCAGAACGCCTCACGAGCCGCTCTCTTCTTTATGCACCCGGATGAAGTGATCCGTGAACGTCGAGTGTGGAACGACGCCCGGGACGGCCGGCATGTGGCAGCCGAGGCACCCGGTTGAGGGGTTTACCGGGCAGACGGATCGCGTCGGAACATCGCGGAGTGACCGGCGCCTCGGCCGATGTCGGGCGTTGTCGGACGGGGCCAGGCTCCGCGAGTGGCATTCGAGACAGCGCGCCTCGTAATACTCCTCCGAGGTCGAGGCGTTGCGGTGGGGGTCGTGGCAGGTGAGGCAGTCCATCGCGCCGTCGCTCTCGGTGTAGCATCGACTCCAGGTGAGGGTTGTGCCCTGGAATCGGATAGCGAGCGGGTCGTCTCGGAGGACCTCGCGCCCGCGAGGGCTATGACATCCCGAGCAAAGCTGGACGATCTCCGGGCCGGTCGCCATCGACGGCCGCGCGATCGCCGGGTCGATCTCTTGCAGTTTCCCCTCGACGGCCAGAACGTGGTTGCCGCCAGGTCCGTGGCACCGCTCGCAGCCGATCGCCCGGTCGGCAGCGCATGGACCGGTCTCCTCAGCGATCGACTTCGGGTCGGTGACATGGCAGAGCATGCAGCGACGGACGTCGTCCGCGTTGAGCGACTGGCCGAGGTACTCGTCGGGCTTTGGCGGGACGACCGGGTGGCCACTGGTCCGGTCCCATCGCGGGACGCGAGGTGAATCACGTCCCTCGCCGCTTCGCCGGGGGTAGTCAGAGAGCCTTAGTTCGCGAGCCTGGCCGTTGGGCTCACGGCCGACGAGGGTCATGGCCCGATCGCCCGAGCCGAACGCATATTGCACGACCGCCTTGAAGATCTTCCCGCCGGCGCGGGTCTCCTGGTGGATGCGGCCCTGATCGTCGCGGTGGAAGGCGTGGATCACCGAGGCATCGGCCGGGTCGTGAACCGGACTGTCAGGGACGGGCACCTTGCTGAGGTCGCGGGGTCGGGTGAACGTCTGGGCGTGACGAGAGGCCCACTGGGTGCGGACCCGATCGGCGTGGCAGGGTGAGCACGCCGCGGTGCCGACGTACGGCGATGGCTCGGGCAGGATCGGGTGCTCGTCGCGGAAGGTCCCGGCCTGCTTCAGGTCGTCGCGGAAGGCACCGAAGTCTTTACGCTGGAGGTCGGCGCGGCTAAGGAGCCAGGCGACCTCGGGGCGCCGCGATTCGGACATCGCCTCGCGGAGTGGACCGATCGTCTCGACGGGGCGTCCGGCTCGAAGCAGGGCGCGGGCCAGTTCGGTGGCTGGGACGATGGGTGTCGGCGTACCCTCAGCGTGGACCGTGGGTGTTGGCCGGGAAAGGGCGCGGAGCCAGGTGTCGGCCGCGGCGGCGGGGTCGTTTTGCTCCAGGAGGATAGTTCCGAGGATCGCCTCGGCACGGGACTCCCACCCCGGGCGACGGGCCAGTCTGACGGCGGAATGGCGGGCATCTTCCTGTCGGTCAAAGTTCAAGTAGAGACGCGTCAGCTCGAACCGGGCCTCGTCGTGGTCGGGGTCGAGGGCCAGGGATCCCTCGAGGACCTCACGAGCGGCGTCTCGCTTGCCGGATCGGAGCAGCGATTGACCGAGTACGCAGAGATCCTCGGCCTGCATTGCCGGAACGCCGAGCCTCTTGTAGATGGCGGCCCCGGCGTCGTCACGACCGGTTCGGATTAAGGAGCGGGCGAGGAACCGGAGTGCCTCCTCGTCGTCGCGGGCCGCCTTGAGCCGACGCCGGGCCCACTCGGCGGATTGCTCCCAGTCCTCACGCTCGTAGGCGGCACGAGCCTGGACCAGGTCCTCAGTGGCCGCGAGTCGCCCGTGGGCCCACCAGGAGATTCCCGCGACGATCGGGACCGCCAGGAGCAGAATCATTGCCAGCCTTCGGAAGATCGGCGAAGAGCTTTTCGACATGAGATCGATTCCTCGGGCTGCGGGTTGTCAGAGGTCGGCCAGGATCTGCCGGCAGGCGGCTGCGGCCCTCGCCCAGCCCAACGCCTCACAGGTAGCCGCCAGCCGTCGGGTTGCGGCGCGGAACGTCTCCAGCGCCTTCGGATCGACGTTGTCGCCCGCAGCGGCCGAGAGGGCCAATCGGTAGTCGGCATCCACCTGGCGAAGCTTCGTCTGAGCCTCACGTAACTCGTCCCATCGGCGGCGATGGGCCTCGGCCTCGGCCCGGTGGCCCAACCGCGCCTCGATCGCGGCCAGCCGATAATGTGCCGCGATCCGGTTTGGATCGAGATCCAGTGCCTTTCGGTAGGCCGAGGCTGCGGCTTCGACGTCCCCCGCCTGCTCGGCCTGCCGGCCCCGGTGGACCCAGACCTCGGGCTCCTTGTCAGCCGATGCAGGCAACTTCTCCATCGCGGCACGGAATCCCTCGCGATCGCCGGTCGCCTGAAGCATCGCCAGGTAGTCGCGCCAGACCCGAGGGTCGTCCGGTCGGATTCGAAGGCATTCCTTGATGTGTTGGAGCGCCTCATCTCGCCGCTGGAGGGCCATCTCGGCGTTCGCCAGGGCCCGAAGCGCCTCGACGTCGGTTGGGTCAGCCGCCACGTAGCGCGCCGTGGCCTCCCGTCGCTGTCCGGGCGCGACGCGCTCGACCTCCGACCGAACGCGCATCGTGAGTGCGCGAGGTCGATCGGCTGGCGCCGAGCGATCGAAGACCTGCCAGATGATCGGGTAGGCGTCTTCCCATCGATCCTCGGTCGCATAGAGCTTCAGCAACTCCTGGCCCGCATCGTGATAAAGGCCAGGCTCAGGCGGGTGGAGCGGGTCGGCGTCAAGAATGGACTTCAGGACGGCCTCGGCGTCGCGGGCGCGGTCGGCCATCATAAACGCCTGAGCGGCGCGATACAGGGAATCGAAGCGCCGGGGTGACCAGTCCGGGACACTTTCCAGTACTCGGGCGCATTCGAGTAATCGGCCCGAGGCAGCCAGGGCGCGGCCCAGGGCGATCCGGGCCTCGGCGTCGTGCGGCGAACGGCGGAGCGTCTCGCGAAGCTCGAGCACGCCGCGGTCAGCCTCGCCCCGGGCAATCCATCCTTCAATCGTCCGGTTGTCGGCGAGCGGGCGAGTGTCTCGCAGGTACCACCAGAAGTTGAAGCCGGCCAGGCCGGCGAACATCCCCAGCTTGACCACGGCGAGAGCCACCCGACGAAAGCGCACTCCGTGACGGACTCGGTCGGACGCGGGCGGACGGATTGCCGGGCCCTCTTGGGTGGCAGACACATCGGGATTCATGAACATGATCGGTTCGTGGAAACGGGGTACGCCGCCATCACCTGGCTGAAGCCGCAATCTCACTATCGTAACCGCGCCGGCCCGCGAGTGCGATGGCCGATCCGCTGTCTGTCATTCGCTCATCCTCTTGATCTCGCCTGTTCCCTGTGGTATTCCTCGATAGTTCTCCGACACTTCGATTTCGATCGATTTCATACGTCACGATATCTGGGTCAGCTCCATGGAGCACGCGACGCCGCGCCTGGCTCTCCGTATGCGCCAATGGTGGATTGCCACGGCCCCTGCCCTTG
>DAIDJI010000594.1 GCA_027451455.1 Planctomycetales bacterium
CGGCTTGCGGCCACCGGGTCCGGATGAGGTCCTTTCAAATCCGCAACACCTGTCCGGGCTGCGGCGGGCAACTCTAGGAGGCGCAGAGGCCGCTCACGATCAGGGAATGAAGGTCGGTGAAGCCCGACCTTCATTCCTCGGATCAAGGGTGGGACCAGGGCTCCCTGGATTTCCTGTCTTCTCGAAACAGGATCAGGAAGGCAACGAAACCCAGGGCCTGGGAACTCGAATGCGTGGAGACCTCCACACAGCGGGACGACAAAAGGGTCTAGATGAAACCGTCAGGCCGTCGCGCTATCCAGCGGGCTGCGCCAGATGTCGGTTCTGGGGAAGAGGATACGGGCGGCGTCAAGGGCCGTGCTGGCCGAGGAGACGAAACCGTCTTCCTCGGCGGCGTCGTCGATACCCGTGTGGCCGAGGATGAGCCGGGTCATCGCCGAGGGAGTGAGCGTCAAGTACCGACGGCTCAGTTTTTCCGGTTCGATCCGGGCGTCTCGGGGCCCGGCGTGGATCAGCCATCGCTCGTCGGCCACGCAGAGGCCGAGTTCCAGGGGGAGTGAGACCCCCGACTCGATCGCTCGTCGCGAAAGCTCGGGCAGGATGGCCTCCAGGAGCCGGCCGAGGTCCGGGACGTGGTACATCGACGAGGTTCCGTCGTACGATTCCTGGTCGATGATCCGTCCGTTGGACCCCCGGACAATCTCCATCGCCGGGTGCGAGGTTGGAGCGTAGATGGTCACCTCGGGATAGGCGCGCTCGAGGGCCTCGGCCCGGACGCGGCCGAGGAGGATTCGCATGGCCTGCGGATAGGCTGGGTCGTAGGCGAGTTCGAGGATTTTGTGGTCCTTGATGAACGCATAGCCGCGGACGGCCTCGCCCTGGCAGGCGACCCAGATCACGTGTGCGTAGCGCCTGCCGATGATCCACCGCCAGTATTCCTCGGTTCGGACGACCGAGCCGGTTGTCCGCGAATACTGGCCCTCGTAGAGCCTCATGAGGTCGCCCAGCTCGACCTGGCGCCAGGGTCGGACGTGCCAGAAGGCACCCCGGCCCTCGAGCACTCCGTCACTCACCTGCGGGAGGTTCCGGCTGAGGATCTGGCCGAAGGTCTGCCGGCCGCAGACGGCCCATCCGAGCGGCCGGTAGAACTGAGGCATCCCGGTTGTGAGCGCCTGGAGGACCGCTCCACCGCGACGGGCGCGCTCGCTCGCCAGCCGCATCAGGTTTTGCGCGAAGCCCATCCCCCGGAACTCCGGGAGGGTTCCGACCCACATCACCCCGTTGATCGGGAGGGTCGCCGAGCCGTACCGGATGGTCCGGTCCGTCAGATGGACGTGGCTGACGACCTTGCCGTCGACCTTTGCCAGCAGTCGCGAGTCGGGCCGGTACGCCGGATCGCCGAGCGCTCCGAGGAACGAGTCGCGATCGGGACCGTGGAAGACGTGGAGGAGCGTCTGGTAGACGGCCTCATGGTCGGCCTCGGACCCCGGCCCATATTCGACCGTTCCCCGGGCGATCGGTAGCCGTAATCCAGGCGTCGGGGCTTTCATGGGTTCTGCCATACCAGGACTAGGGCTTCGACGAGCAACACGCGGGGCTTCCGATGACTTCCAGGGGCGTTCTATCGGGGAACCCGGCCGATTCTTTGTCTTCATTGTACGTGCTCGCTGAACGCTCCGCCGCTATCCAGAATGGGAAAAATCTCAGGGTCAGGCGGCATCTCCCGGCAAACCGGACCGGGGCCAGCCCTCAGATCGCTCAGACTCGCCAATTCTTTACGCCCGTCCTGGAATCCTTCCGCTCGCGATCCCGCCGGTCTCTCTTCGGAATCCTTCGCCGGCAAATTTTGAGAAGCCGCCAAAAAAGCGATCCGGGATCATCGAACCCGCGTGATCGATCGACGGAACTTCCTGCCCGTCAGGATTTTCGGTCTAGCGGGTCCTTCTCGCGGCCTTCCCAGGTCCGCGGGTGGTGTTCCAGGGTCATCCGGCAGGGAGCGGGCACCAGCCGGCGATTTTCGCGATACCTTACCTTGAAGTGCGGCCAGGTCTCTTTCATGTCGGAGCCGGCTCCCGCCAGCGATTCTGGCACCAGCTTTTGCTTCGTCCAGGTAGGTCGCCAGCGGGGGCTGGCTCCTGCCGGGGTCGGGGTTTTCGCGCGCCGAAGGAGCGACTCGATCGCATTTTCAGGACCGGGCCTTCCATCCCCCGACGTCCTGAAACGCCGGGCGAAGTCGATCCTCTGAATGAAGCACCGAGGCAAACTCTCGACTGCCGGCGATCCGGCTCGACCGGAGCCCGGCCAGGATCGCTCGCCGACGCTCCAGCATCTCCGCTCGGTACTCCGCGACCCACGGCTGCATGGCCGCGTTGATTCGTCGAAGGGCCACCGCCCGGGCGACGCGATCGCGTCGGGTGGAAACGGGTCCGGCGAGGGCCTCGCGCTTCGCCTCTATCCATTTACGAAGCTCGGGCGGGGATGGTTCGGGAAGGTCTCGATCCGGATTGAAGGTAAGGTCGCGGAGCCGTCGGTCGATCGCGAGGACGTCGGCGGGGGTAACCGGTTCGACCGGGAGGCCGAGTCGAACGGTCATGGAGATGGCGAGGAAGCCGGGCGGCTCGATCCCGAAGAAGCGGGCGGAGATGGCGTCGCCCAGTTCGTCGTACTTGGCGCCTCCGATCCCGTGCAGGAAGAGGTCGCCGAGGAAGAAGCGGGCGAAGGCGGTGGTGGTCAGGGCCCGGGTCCGGATCCGGACCGAATCCGCGGGGAGGTCGCGGAGCCGTTCGACGGCGCAACAGGCCTCACCGTCGGGGTGGAGCGGCAGTTCGGCGAGGATCTCGTCCTCGCCGCCGATCCTCAGGTCGATCGTCCGTCCGCGTTGCCGGGCCAGGAGCGGGCGGCGGCGAGCCCGAGGGTTGGCCCGCCAGGCCCAGAACGGCGCCTCCAGCCAGTCGCCCTCGCGACCCAGCGCGGCGACCGGATGATGGCGGCTCCGGATTCGGTGCGCGGATCGGTACTCGGCCAGACAGGCATTGTGGACTTCCTGGTAGCGCGGAAGCTGCGCCAGCAGGTGCGCTGCGAACCAGAGGAACCCTTCGGTCCGGCAGAGCTGGCCGAGCGGTAGTTCGAGGTTGGCAACGCCCCAATCGGCCTCGATCTCGCGGCGAGCCAGCGAGAACCGCATCCCGGCCGTCTCCACCTCGCGGCCCCAGCGGACGGCTCTCGGCCAGAAATCATCAAGGAGTGGATGGGCGATCGTTCCGTTGAGGATGTCGCGGGCGCGGTCGGCGAAGGTTGTGAAGACGGATTCGTCGGCGACCTTCCAGTCCTCGTACGGGATCTCGCCGTGCCAGGTATCGAAGGGGACGGGGATGCCGGTCCATCGTCCGTCGCGCAGGGCTGGGACGCGGATATCGGAGCCCTTGGGGATGTCGTTGTCGACGATCAGGTTGAGTCCGAGTCCGCCGGCGGCCTGGGCCAGGCCGGCGGTGGCGAAGTTCTTGACCCAGACGCCCGGGTGGAAGAGCTCGGGCTGGTGTCCGGTGACGACGAGCGGCCGGTCGGCGTCGGCGTCGGCATTCCGCTCGGGGGCGGCTTCGAAACCGTGTCGGCGGAGGAAGGCCTGGGCGAGCGTGAGGACCTCGCGACGGGTCTGGGCGCGGAGCCAGGTGGCGGCTCGACCCTGGACGTCATAATCCCAGCTTGTGAGGGTCTGGGCGTTGGCGGCGAGGAGCCCGAGGGCCTCGTCCCCGGGCGGGTCGACCAGCAAACCGCCGTCGGTCGCGGGGGCACGGAGGCGGCGGGCGGTCATCCCAGACACTCCCCAACCGCCGACATCCCCGCCCGGTCGAGCGCCTCGCGGAAGACCTTCCGATAGTGGGCCAGGCGATAGGCGGCGTCGTCGAGCGAGCCGCCGAACGCCCGCGCTTCATCCAGGTAGATCAGCGGGACGGCGATCTCGACAAGGCTCATCTTTCGGGCCGCGGCCTGGACCCAGACCTGAAGCGGCATCGCGTAGCCGTCGTCGGTGATCTCGAACTGTTTCAGAGCGGAGGTCCGGTACGCCTTGAAGCCGCAGAAGGCGTCG
>DAIDJI010000595.1 GCA_027451455.1 Planctomycetales bacterium
CCTGGCGATCGTCACGGCGCCCGGCGCCCCCTTCCGCCCCGCCACCGTCGCCGACCTGGCCGACGCGCGCCTCGCCACGATCGCGATCGCCAACCCCGACCTGATCCTCCCGCCCCATCGCGACAACCTCGCCGTCTCGTCAACGGGCGTCCTCAGCGCCGACGCCCGATTGATCAGCTTCATGCCGCACATGCATCTCCGGGGGAAGGACTTCCGGTACGCGATCGCCCTCCCCGGCGAGTCGCCTCGCGTCGTCCTCTCGGTCCCGGCGTATGACTTCGGCTGGCAGACGTATTATGTCCTCAAGGAGCCGATCGACCTGCCGAAGGGGTCCCAGATCGAGTGTCTGGCGCACTTCGACAACTCGTCTCGTAACCCGTACAACCCCGACCCCTCAAAGCTTGTTCGGTGGGGCGAACAGACCTGGGAAGAGATGATGATCGGCTATGTGGACGTGGACGTGCCAGCCGGCTCGCCGCCTCCGATCGCAAAGCCCGATTTCCGCCCGGCCGCCATCCGGCTCCGCCAGTCGGCGGTCCAGGCGCTCTTGCGAAGGTCGGCCGCCAACCAGCCGGCTGAGTCAAAAGCCCCCAACAACCAGGCCCGTTGAATCGAATCCCTCGGGGAGAAAGGACCGTCATGAGCCGGAACGCGTGGAGGCTTGTCGTCTCGGGAGTCCTGACCATCGTCTTCGGTGCCCCGGTCCCAATCGCCCGGGCCGACGACTCGCCCGGCCGTGAGATCCCAACGCCCTTCGCACCCCTGGAATACCTGCTGGGCAAGTGGAAGGGCCAGGCCATGCCAAAAGACTCGGCGCAGAGTTTCCGGGGCTGGCCCGAGTCGCACGCCTGGGCCTGGACCTTCCTCAAGGGAAAGCCGACCGGAATGTCCGTCGCAATCACCGGCGGCAAGGTCCTCGCGGAGGGTAAGCTGACGTTCGACCCCACCCGCAAGATCTACCGCCTCGACGGCAAGACCGCCACTCCCCCCCTCGTTCCGATCGCCTTCGAAGGGACGCTCGATCGAACCGGCAAGCGGTTGGTCCTCGACCAGGTCGACGCCGGCAAGACCAACCGCGAGGGCGAGACCCTCCGCATCTCCCTCCGCCCCAACAGCAACTTCATCCGATACACGATGTCGATCGAGCGCAAGACCGCCGACGCGGTCCGCTTCCACCCGATGACCGAGGTCGGCCTCACCAAGGAAGGCGAATCCCTGGCCGGCGGCACCTCGTCGTCCGAGCAACCGAAGTGCATCGTCACCGGCGGCTCGGCGACGATGACCATCGCCTACCAGGGCCGCACCTTCCCCATTTGTTGCTCGGGCTGCCGCGACGAGTTCAACGAGAACCCCGAAAAATACATCAAAAAGGCCAGCCTGATGACACAGGCCGCTGGCTCGAAGAAGTCTCCGCCGCCCACCTCAGCCGTCAGCCGGTTCGAGGACGCCTTCGCTGGCGACGTCTCCGAGATGCCGAAGAAGAAGGCCGCGAAGCCGCCCTCGACCACTCCGGCCCGCTCAAAGGACGAGCCGAAGGACGACGAAACGCCGGCTCCGACGAAGGCCTCGGCCTCGGCGTCCCGCGCGGCCAGCCTGCTCCGGATCGACCAGAACCTGGAGAAATCTGGGAAGGTCCAGGCCGCCCTCGCCGGCTACAAACGGATCGTCAAGGAATTCGGCGACACCCCCGCCGCGAAGATCGCCCGCGAACGGATCAAGGCCATCGAGAATCGCTGACGCCCTCAACGGCCCGGTTCCTCCACTCTCGTCGCGGAGCCGGGAAGGTATCACCAGGGAATACCGCAAAGGGAAGATTCAAGATTCCGAATTCCTATCAGAAATTCGCACATCTTGAATCTTCTGTCTCGAATCTTGAATCGGCAAGCTTGAATTTTCAACCCGATTTCGCCTTGTTCAGGCGATGACCGACGGACAGACACCCGAGGGCGCCACGGCCCTCATGTATCCGGACCCGCACCCGATCGAATGATTGGCGGCAATTTGAGCAAAATGCCCGGAGAGCACCTGAAAGGCGAGGGTCTGGTCGCGCTGGCGACGAAGCTGGTCGCTGTCGTTGACGATCTCTCCGTCGGCCTTGATGTAGCGGAGGGTGCCGACCGGCCGATAGTCGAACCGCTCCACCTCCACGAGAAGGTCGCGGAACCAGTCGAGGGCGTCGAGCGGGAACTTCCTCAGAACTTCGAAGAAGCCCTGGTCGGAGAGGGGAAGGTGCGGAACGATATCGATATTGTATTCATAGCGAACATGATCGATACCGGCGGCCTGGTAGGCGGTCTGGAAGTCGGCGTCGGCCGGCTTGGCAGCGGCGAAGGTGACGACCTTCGGCGGCGGGAGGTCGGGCGTCTGCTTGATCTTCCAGGCGGCGAGGGCCGCCATTGCCCCGCCCTTGCTGTGCCCGGTGACGAGGATCGGGCAATCCTTCGGCGCGGCGGGGATCAGAGCCCGGAGCGCCAGGTCGATCCTCGGCCAGAGAGCGGTGAAGGCCCCGCCGAACCCGGCGTGAACGCAGCCCGGGAAGCCATCAATCTGGATCGGCTCGGCGTGGAAATCGCCGATCCAGTCGTGGACCGATGGGGGTTGGTTGATGTCGAAGGGCATGGTCCCGCGGAAAGCCAGGATAATTCCTTGAGTGGTCGGGCCGATGAGGCAGCCGTCGATCGAGTCGTCCCCGGCCAGGGCCACGACCGGATCGT
This sequence comes from Planctomycetales bacterium, assembly GCA_027451455.1. GTDB lineage: Bacteria > Planctomycetota > Planctomycetia > Isosphaerales > Isosphaeraceae > JAKAUH01. Next base: position 2,715 of record DAIDJI010000595.1, read on the forward strand.
GAAGGAAGCCGACACCTTCGAGGTAGAGGTCTTTTGGGTCCGGGACGAGGACCTTCATCCTCCCGTCGATGGCGTAGGCTGCTCCGCTCGCACAGATCAGGCGACCTTCGAGGGTAAGCGCAGGCATCGCATACCGCCTTTCGATAGGGCTGAGCATCTCCGGGACCGGGCCGAGCGCCGATCGCCTCGGCCGTCCTCTCCAGGGATCGACTCTCACCATCGAGGAATCGGACGCCAGGTTAAGCTCAGGGCTCCCGCAATGCAACGCGAGATCCAGCGAAAGGAGCGCACCCGATGAGGTCGGTCGCGATGGGGCTCGGCCTGATCCTGATCGTCTCGGTGCTCTTCGAGGCGTTCGAGACGATGCTTCTGCCGCGCCGGGTGACCCGGGCGATTCGGATGACGCGGCTCTTTTACAACACCTCCTGGAAACTCTGGGCGACGATGGCCGGCTGGATCGGGTCGGCTCGCCGACGATCGTCGGTCCTGAGCTACTTTGGCCCGCTCTCGCTGCTGGTGCTCCTGTGCCTCTGGGCCCTGGCGCTGATTCTGGGTTTCGCCCTGGTCCAGTGGGCGTCGGGAGCGATACTCCGAGGGGTCGTCGAGCCGCCGGCTGGCTTCGGTCACTATGCGTACTTCAGCGGTGTCACCTTCTTCACCCTCGGCTACGGCGACATCACCCCAGAAGGCTCCCTGGCTCGGGCGCTCGCGGTGCTGGAGACCGGGATTGGATTCGGTTTCCTGGCGTTGGTGATCGGGTATCTGCCAGTGCTCTACCAGGCCTTCTCAAAGCGAGAGGTGACGATCAACCTGTTCGACGCCCGGGCTGGTTCCCCTCCGACCGCCGGGACACTGCTCGCTCGTAACGCCCGGTACGGCAACCTCGAGCTTCTGACCCAGTTTCTCGCGGAATGGGAGCGGTGGGCGGCCGAATTGCTGGAGAGTCACATCTCGTTCCCTGTCCTGATCTTCTACCGGTCTCAGCACGACAACCAGTCGTGGCTGGCCGCCCTGACCGCGATCCTCGACGCCTCGGCGCTGGTGATGGCGGGCGTCCCCGGTGCGGCGCGGACCCAGGCTTACCTGACCTTCGCCATGGCCCGGCATGTCGCCGTTGACCTCAGCCAGGTGGTCCTGGCGCGACCAGTCGAGCCGCCCGAGGATCGACTCTCTCCCGATCGCTTAAGACTCCTCCGCTCCAGGCTCCGCGAGTCTGGCCTCGAACTGGCCGAGGGCGCCCTCGCCGAGAATCTTCTGACCGAGTTCCGGGCGATGTACGAGCCGTTCGTCCAGGCGCTCTCCGACCGCTTCCTGATGCCGCTTCCTCCGATCGTCACCGAGGGCGACCCGGTCGACAACTGGCAGACCAG
>DAIDJI010000596.1 GCA_027451455.1 Planctomycetales bacterium
GGGCCAGGAAGCCGGACGCCACGATCGTGGTCTACCCGCACTACTTCTCGGGGGCCGAGGTCCCCGGCTTCGGCGTCAAGGCAGCGAAGCAGCCCTTCGACCCTCGATGGGCCCTGTTCTTTACCCCGCACAGCGCCCACCTCGATCCGAACTTGAATCGGCAGGCGAAGAGCAGCCTGTGGTGGGACGATTCGCCCGCCCTGCGGCGACCGCAGGACATCAAGGCCGGCGCCCTGCGTGCCAGAGAGGCCGGCGTCACCGGATACGTCCCCTCGCTGGAGGCGTTCACGTTCGTCGCCACCGAGGCCGAGGAGGGCCAGGCGTGGCTCAAGGGGCGGCGTCAAGTGCCGCTGGGCTTCGGCTGGCTCAAAGTGGGCGAATCTCCCTACGACGAGTTGCCGATGCGGGTCAATCGGATCGCCTACCGGGAATTCAGCCGCAACCCGGACCTGCCGTTCGAGCGGTACAAGATGATCGTGGGGAGGGAGATCCTCGGCGAGGCGTCCACGGAGCAGGCGGTCGATGACCTGCTTGACATCCAGGCGATCTTCGCCATGGATCGGACGTGGTGCCAGCCGTCGCCCCTGGTGAGCCCGGATCGGGTCCGGGCGATGGAGTCGCAGGACAAGCTGACGCCACAGAAGCGGACCGAGTACCGGACCGCACTGGGACGGTTGCGGGACATCGAGCGGCGACATCGGGAGCCGAAATCGGACGGTGAGCGGGAGCTTCATCGAATTGCCCGGTGGGTGATCGATCGGTGGAGCGAGAAGGACAAGAAGCTGCTTGAAGAGCCAGGCCGTTGATCCTGACCATCGCCATGCAGCCCCGATAACTGGAGCCCAGCCGATGCCCCTGATCGACCATCCCTCGGGTGACTACCGCTTCCTGCCCGGAATCGCCCCGTATTCCTGCGGTGTGGTCTCGAAACCGGGCTTCGAGATCGCCCACGTCACGCTCCATCGCCCCGTCCCCTATGCTCAGGGCTTCCAGGTCATCGAGGCCCATTTGGCAGCAGAGAATCGGCCCAGGGCCGCCCTCTGCGGAATCGAACTCCGTTCGCCCGCTCCCTTCTCGTTCCGTGGTTTCGGCGAGTTCAACGCCGAGTATGCCCGGATGCTGGAGGGATGGGGGCTCTTCGTCGAGGGCGTGAACCCCGTGGCCAGGACCAACGTCGCACCGGCGGTGGCCCCGCCCACCGAGCCGGTCCTCTACGGCTTTTCGTATTCGAGACCATGTGACTCGCCCCTGCCGCCGACCTTCATCGTCGCCGGTGCCGGGGAACTGCCCGAGGGGGTCCTGGAGGCTGAGGGTATCCATCGGACCGGGGACACCTCGCCGGAGGGGATCGCCGTCAAGGCCCGGTTCGTCATGGACCTCATGGAAAACCGACTGCGGAGTCTCGGTAGCGACTGGCCCGACGTCACGGCCATCGACGTCTACACAATTCATCCGGTCGAGCCGCTGCTCCCAGAGATCCTCCTGGGGAGGGTTGGGGCGGCGGCCATTCATGGGGTTCGCTGGTTCTACAGCCGCCCGCAGATCCTTGGGATCGAGTTCGAGATGGACTTGCGGGGCGTCCGGACGGAATTGCGATTCAGCCAACCCGACGAGTCCCGCTCATGAACCAGGATGCAACAGATGGCGAGCCGCATCGGATCGGCGTTTCGTCGATGATCGACCGCAAGATCGAAGACATCCGGGCGCACTTCGACCCCGTCATCGGCGAGAGAATTCACCGCTACGAGACAGCAGAACTGCTCCATGATGGCACCTGGGGAAGTTGGCCTGATCTCCCGATCCGTTTGTACGTCGGTTCCGACCGCATCGTGGCCGTATCGTGGTCACGCTTCGACGATCTGTGGCTGGGAGATGGCCCCTCTCTCCCATTCTCGATCGGTGAGTCGGCGGTCCGCTGGGTCGTCAACGGCCTCGAAGAGATCAACGCCGCCGTTGGCGCCTCGATCCAATCGGTGATGCTCGGGCGAGGCGAGATGACCATCGGCGGGAAGGAGGTCGAAATCTGGACGAGACTGGTGATCGAGCTTGATCGGGGCTGGCTGGAGGTGTTCAACGCCCTGGACGAGAACGGCTACGCCTTCCATACCGAGAGGCCGGAGGGAATCTTCGTTCCCTGCATCCTTGCCCCCTAATCTCATGCTCACGAGGCGGGCACTCCAGGCCGCCTGGCGACCTCGGCGTCGGCCACCGGGTAGACGTCCTCCCTCGGCGTCAGCAGACGGATGAAGCCCCGCAGCCAGGTCCTGTCCAGGTCCTCGAACGGCCCAGGGGACATGATGCCCCCGACCTGAAGTCGAGCCGATGATCATACGCCGATCCAGACCCATTTGACCGACACACATCCATCCTGCCCGGCTCTCCACCTGAAGGGTTGAGTCCCCTCGTCCTGGACCCAGTTTCGCCAGTAGAGTACAGGAACCGTGGTCCATTTTGCAGGAAGGCAACGAGACCACCCGAGAACCGAGGCGATGATGACGATCCGATACATCAGCGGCGATGCGACCCAGCCGCAGGCCAGGGGGAACCGGATCATCGCCCACGTCGGCAACGACCTCGGCGGCTGGGGCAAGGGCTTCGTCCTGGCCATCTCGAAGCGGTGGCCCGAGCCGGAAGCAGCCTACCGGGCGTGGCACAAGGACCGCTCGAAGAACGACTTCGGCCTCGGTGCGATCCAGGTCGTCCCGGTCGAGCCGTACATCTGGGTCGCCAACATGGTCGCCCAGCGCGGGATGAAGACCGGCTCGAACGGACCGCCGATCCGATACGAGGCGGTCCGTGCCTGCCTGAAGAAGCTGGCTTCCGAGGCCAAGGGATTGGGGGCGAGCGTCCACATGCCCCGGATCGGCTGCGGCCTGGCCGGAGGGCGCTGGGAGGAAGTCGAACCCATCATCCTCGACGAACTCATCGCGCAGGGAATCGAGGTGACGGTCTACGACTTCGGCTGACAGGTCACCATCGCTCCATGGAACCTCCGTGACGACGGACTCACGAACGGCTCCGTTGGGAACGCATCACGAAGGGGGCCTGGAGCGGGTGCTGGATCGACCTCCATCCTCCGCCGACGATCATGTCGTCTATTGCGTCTCGTTCGCACCCGATGGCCGGACCCTGGCGATCGCCGTTGGCGGTCGAGACATCGAGAGGCCACAGTGTGAGGTGAGGCTCTGGGACATGGAGAGGGGCCGTGTCCGGGCGGTTCTCAGGGGCGAGCTGGGAATGGTACACTCGCTGGCGTTTGACCCAAATGGGAAGACGCTCGTCACGGGCAGCGGAACGGCCGCCGTGCTGTGGGACCTCGCCACGGCTTCATCCCAATCGGCGGATCAGCAACTATTACGGCAATAAAATCAAAATGACGACCGATTCTCTGTTCTCCCGGGCCTGGTTGCGCCATCACTGGTCTTACCTCAAGACCATTTCCCTGGCATGGGTCCTCTGGTCGGCCGTCGGTCCGATCACCCTGGCTCAGGATGGGAGACCAAACGAACGACAGGTGATCACTGCAATCGAGGCGGCTGGCGGTAAGGTCGAAAGGGATGAGCAGGCTCCGGGCCGTCCCGTCGTGAAGGTCGTCATCGTCCTGAAAGCCGAAGAACTCCTGAGGCAAGTCGAGGCGTTCCCGGAACTCAGGACGCTCATCGTCCGGTTCGATAGCCTCACCAACGCCAGCCTGCGGCACCTCGGCGGATTGACGAAGCTCGAAATTCTGAACCTGTCCTACACCAACCTCACCGACGCCGGGATGGAGCACCTGGAGAAGCTGACCGGCCTTCAGGCGCTGCTCCTCGGTGGCAACGCCATCACGGACGCTGGACTGGCCCACCTGAAGGATCACACCAGGCTCCGGGTCCTCGGCCTCGATAGGACGAAGATCACCGACACCGGCCTCGGCCACCTGGAGGCATGCCACGGACTGCAAGAGCTTGGGCTGATGGGCTGCCAGATCACGGACGCCGGGCTCGTTCACCTTCGAGATTTGAAGGATCTCCGGCTATTGAACCTCGCCGGCACGCAGGTCTCGGATGCCGGATTGGAGCAACTTCGTGGCCTCAACAACCTTC
>DAIDJI010000597.1 GCA_027451455.1 Planctomycetales bacterium
GCTCGTAGACACAGCCGCCAAGGGTGAGGGCGGCGAGCAGGATCAGGACGGTCGTGGCGAACTTACGGGACATGGATCGTCTCCCCTCTATAAAGGTCGAGTTTGGCAACGGATTGCGGCGGAAGCTTGGTCCGGCGATCGGTCGGGCGATCAGGCGCGCGGCCAGGTCGATCGGCAGGTTCAGCGCGACCTCTCGCGTTCGGAGCCGATCGCGACGTCGAGTGACGACGACGAATCCGCCGGCCGGGTCGGGCTCGACACGGTCGGCGATCGTGGCGGTCCGAAGGTCGCCCCCCATCGCGGCGAACCGCTCGCCGATCCCCTCGACCATCGCCCGCATCCCGCCCCGGGGCCTCGACATCCCGTCGCGGTACGCCTGCAAGCAGGCCGAGGCGTTCGCGAATGGGACAACCTCCGGACCGGCCTGGGCGGTGTCCTGAAGCAGCATCGCGACCATCGACCGGAACGCCCGGTTGCCGTTGAGTCCGAGCAGGCGGAGGACGTCGCGGACCGTCACGACCGACGTCGAGGCCGCCAGGAGCCCCCCGGCGCCAAGGATCCGGAGGTCGTGAATCAGGTCGGCGATCGACCGTGCCGGGAGCCTTGGGACCGATCCCGCGGCGCGGAAGAGCGCCCGGCCGACCGCCTCCTGAATCCGCCAGAACCGCCGGATCGCGGCCGGTGAGCCCCCCTCCGTCGCCGGAAACGTCGCGATCGCCGCGTCGACGAAGCGATCGGAATCCGCGACGATGTCGATCCGGCGGTCGGGAAGGTGGACGCGGTAGGCGGAAGTCGGCTCGGCCGAGAACGCGACACCCAGAACATCGAGCAGGTCGCCGACCGGCTCGCCAGGACGAAGGCCCATCAGCGCGGTGGCGCCGGCATCGAAGTGGAAAGGGCCCCGGCCGAAGTGACCGGCGCATCCGCCGAGCTTCGTGTGGGCTTCCAGAAGCGCGGTCCGGAGCCCGAGGCGCTGGGCGAGCCCTGCGGCCGCCAGTCCGCCCATTCCGCCGCCAATCACCACCAGGTCGTATGTGCGCCCGGCGCCGGGCCGCTCGCGATCACTCATTTCCCTCGATCTCCTCCCATCGGCTCGCCGGTATTGTATTCCCGGGTGGAGTCTTTTGGGCCGGAGTCTTCCGTTTGAGGAGAACGGGGGAGGTGTGTTACACTGAGCGGTCTCAAAAGAGTAAGCGAGCCGAACGGCCGAAGAAGGCAATGGAGCGGAGTGATCCGATGCCGCGTTTCGTGAAGATGGCGACCCGGGACGAGCTGCCGCCGGGCGCTGCCAAGGAGGTCGAGCACGAGGGCCGGGTTTATGCGTTGTTCAACGCCGATGGCGTGATCTCGGTGATCGACGGGATCTGCCCTCATCAGGGGGGTCCGCTGGCCGATGGGGCGCTCTCAGGGACGGTCGTTACCTGCCCCTGGCACGGATGGCAATTCGACGTTTGCTCGGGCAAGACGCCGCTGGGCTCGAAGATCAAGCTGGAAGTCTTCGAGGTAAAGGTCGAGGGGGACGATATCCTCGTGGCCGTGCCCTGAACGTTGTGAACCGGCGCGACGGGCATGGACCGTGGCGATCTCAAATCTTGACGCGATTTCGACCGTTCCGCAACTCTGATCCGCCCGCGCTTGCGCGGCTCTGGAACCTGGCGGCGCCCCGGGGTTCGGCCGCGCGTGCGCTCCGGGTCCACGAACTGGACGCCCACGTCTTCGGTCGGGTGCTGTTCGACCCGGCCGGGCTGATCGTCGCCGAGCGCGAGGGGCGGATCGTCGGCTACGCGCACGCCGGATTCGGGCCGGATGTCCCGGTCGCCGCCGACCGGCTGTATCAGCTCTCGCACGAGGTCGGCACCGTCGCCATGCTGCTCGTCGAGCCCGGCCCCGACGACGAAGCCCTCGCCGTCGACCTGCTCGCCGCTGCCGAGGACTACCTTCGAGCGCGCGGGGCGAGCGTCGTCTACGCCGGTTCGCTTTTCCCGCTCAACCCGTTCTACTGGGGGATTTATGGCGGGAGCGAGGGATCGGGGATCGTTTCGGACCATTCCGTTTTCCACCGGGCCGCGATCGCCCGCGGATATACCCCCGCCGCCTCGACCGTACTGCTCGAACTCGACCTGGCCCGGCCCGAGAACCGCGACCCCCGGACCCCGCTAATCCGCCGCCAGGCCCAGGCCGAATTCGTCGAGGACGCCATGCCGCCCCACTGGTGGCAGAACCTCGCCATCGGCGAGTTCCCCCTCACCGACGCCCGCCTCGTCGCCCGAACCAGCGGCGACCTACTGGCCAGCGCTTCGGTCTGGGAAATGCGGTGGTTCGGTCGCGAGGACGGCCTGATCCGGTCGGGGCTGATCGACGTGCAGGTCCCCGAACCGCATCGCCGCAAGGGCTACGCCCGCTTCCTCATCGGCGAGATCCTCCGACGCGCCCGGACCAACCTCATCCATCGCGTGGAAGTTCAGACCTCCGCCGAGAACGAGCCCGCTCTGGCGCTTTATAGTTCCATCGGATTTGCCCCGTTCGACCAGGCGATCCTGTATCGTAAGGGAGTTACTGGTCATTCGTGATTGATACTGGGTGAGGGGGCGACTGCGGCTTCGACTCGCACCGGGGCGCACTCCCCGGCGAATGACCAGGGACAAATTCCTAATTACTCAGGAACAAACTCATGGCAAGACGCCCCTTGAATCGCAGGGAGCTGCGGGCCGCGGCCGAGGCGGCCGAGGCGATGGGGATCAAGGATCCCGAGACGGCCTCGCGATCGTCGCGGCCCCGGTCGGAGTCGGAACGGCGGCCCAAACCCGCGCCGACGGTGCGGATGCGGGTGGTCTGGGCGGTCTGCGATGTCGGCGGTCGAACCGTCGCCTCGTTCGATTATCCCGACAAGGCTGAGGCCGAGGCGCTGGTCGCGAAGCTCAAGGCGCAGGGGAAGGGCCCGCACTTCCTTCGGTCGGTCAAGGAGCCGATGTCGAGCTGAGCGGAGCGAGGAATCGGCGAACCCGCGGGTGAGTCGCCGCGTCGGATTGTGGATCAATGGACCGAGCCGGTACAATCACCTACGGATCGGTGACCGATACGAGAGGATGTCGCCCGTCCTGTCTCCGAAGCGTTTTCGCGGGATCGGGCCGGATGCGTCGAGAAGTGAAGAGTCGAGTACGAGAGAGGATCAGCCGTGGCCGCCATCGATGACCGTCGGACGTCGACGAAAACCGCTCCCCAACCGACCACCGGGGCCGACGTGCTGGTCGAGTCGCTGGCCCGGCACGGGGCCGAGGTTGTTTTCGCCTACCCCGGCGGCGCCAGCATGCCGATGCACCAGGCGCTGACCCGGTATCGCGACCGGATCCGGACGATCCTTCCGCGGCACGAGCAGGGCGGCATCTTCGCTGCCGAGGGCTACGCCCGGGCCACCGGGAAGCCGGGCGTGGTTATGGCGACCTCCGGTCCAGGTGCGCTCAACCTGGTGACCGGCCTGGCCGACGCCAAGCTCGACTCCGTTCCGCTGGTGGCGATCACCGGCCAGGTTCCGACCCACGTGATCGGCACCGACGCCTTCCAGGAGACCCCGATGGTCGAGGTCTCCCGGGCGATCACCAAGCATCATTACCTGGTTTCGCACGCGAGGGACCTCGCCCGGGTCGTCAAGGAGGCGTTCCACCTGGCGAGCACCGGCCGGCCCGGCCCGGTTCTGATCGATATCCCCAAGGACGTGCAAAATACGATCGTCGCCGACCCCGATTACGACGTCGCGATGGACCTTCCCGGCTATCGTCTCCCCGCGCCGCCCGACCGCCGCAAGGTCGATGAGGTGTTGGCGGCGATCAAGGCCAGCCGGAAGCCGATCATCTATTGCGGCGGCGGCGTGATCGCCTCCGACGGCGCCGAGGCGCTCCGCGAGTTCGCCGCGAAGACCGGCATCCCCGTCGCCATGACCGTCCACGGCCTGGGCGCCCTCCCCAGCGACCATTATCTCTCGCTCAACATGCTGGGGATGCACGGGCCGCATTCTGCGACTCCTCCGGCATGGGCGAGGGCCTGGTGCGCAGCACGCGCACCGATTCGCTGGTGGTCTTCGC
>DAIDJI010000598.1 GCA_027451455.1 Planctomycetales bacterium
TACTGGCTCCAGACCGAATGCCCCCGGCCGGACGGCGGGCATGGCTGGAAGGGTCTGAAGCTCCGCCCGGACGTCGTCGGCACCGAGGACGGCCTGGCGAAGGCGCCCTATATCCGCGAGTCGCGGCGGATCCTCGCCGAGTTCACGGTCGTCGAGCAGCACGTCGGCACCGAGGCGCGGCGATCGCTGGCGAAGGGGACCGATCCCTCCGACATCCGCGCCGAGCGGTTCGCGGACAGCGTGGGCGTCGGCAGCTACCGGATCGACCTGCACCCGAGCACCGGCGGCGACAACTACATCGACATCAGCTCGCTGCCGTTCCAGGTCCCGCTGGGTGCCCTGATTCCGAAGCGGGTCGAGAACCTGCTGCCCGCCTGCAAGAACCTCGGGACGACGCACATCACCAACGGCTGCTATCGTCTTCATCCCGTCGAGTGGGCCATCGGCGAGGCCGCCGGCACCCTGGCTGTGCACTGCCTTGAGGTGAAGGAACCGCCCCGGGCGGTCCGCAACACGCCCGATCGCCTGTCGCAATTCCAGGCGCGGCTGAAGGGGCAGGGGGTCGAGCTCGACTGGCCGCGGGTGGGGCCTCGCTAAAGTCGGTCGAGTTTTCCTGCCCGAGCCCCCCGATCATGAACCCATGGCATCCGGCGTTGAATATCCTATCCTTGTTGTGCCGCGGGCGATATAATAGCGTGGTAACCCCGGGGCGACCGGGGAGTATCAATCGTCGAGCGTGGCACGCGAATGGCGATGAGGCGGGTTCGATGTCTTCCGAGCCCGGTACGAATCACTTCGAGGACTCGGCAACCGGTCCAGGGCGAGCAACGTAGTAAGTCATGGGCCGCGATCGGTGATCCCGTCATTTGGCATCTCGGTTCGCCCGGCGAACGAGACCAGGAGGTTCCGCAGTGAGTTCAGGCAATCCTGCATTCTCGCAAGACATGTTCGCGGGGTACGAGCAGGTCTACGGCGCGCCGAAGACCCGCAGCACGGTGACAACCGTGCAGGGGACGGTGGGCAAGACGTTCCTGCTGCTGGCGATCCTGTCGTTCACGGCTCTGTGGTCGTGGAACGCGGTCGCGGGCGGGACGTTCAACATGACGCTCCTGCCGATCTCGGCGCTGGCCGGCTTCATCGTGGCGATGATCACGATCTTCCGGCCGACCTCCGCGCCGGTGACCGCGCCGATCTACGCGGCGCTCGAGGGCGTCTTCCTTGGCGCGCTGTCGCAGCTCATCGAGATGAAGTATCACGCCCGCTTCCCCGGCATCGCGCTCCAGGCGGTGATGCTGACCTGCGGGACGCTGTTCATGATGCTATTCCTCTACCAGACGCGGCTGGTCCGGGTCACCGAGAAGCTCCAGACGGGCATCATCGCGGCGACCGGGTCGATCGCGCTGTTCTACCTCGTCACGATGCTCCTCCGGTTCTTCGGCGTGGAGATGCCTCTGGTCTGGAGCTCCTCGGGCCTCGGGATCGGCTTCAGCCTGCTGGTGATCGGCATCGCAGCGTTCAACCTGCTGCTGGACTTCGACTTCATCGAGAAGGCCGCGTATGCCGGCGCCCCCAAGTACATGGAGTGGTACGGCGCGTTCGGTCTGATGGTCACCCTGGTCTGGCTGTACCTGGAGATCATCCGGCTGTTGCAGAAGCTGGCCGATCGGCGGTAACACGCCGGCCGACCGCGGGTGATCGTACCGGATAAAAATCGAGGCCCGGCCGGCGTCCATCGAATCGGCGCCGGCCGGGCCTTCTCGCGCGCTGCGGATGCGGGGAATGCGGTCGGCCTGGCCTTACTTCGAGGTCCGCCCGCCGCCGACCCCAGCTTTCTCGAAGCGGAGGAAGAAGTTCTCCTTGAGCTTCGGCGGGTTGGGAGTCGCGATGAAGCGGAAGCCGGCGTCCTCGATCTCGCGGCGGAAGACGGCCTGGCTGGCGCGGACGTGCTTGAGGACGAACTCCGAGCTGCGGCCCTCGACGCGGTCGAACTCGATCACCACGAGCTTTCCGCCGGGCCGCAGCGCCTTGTGGATCGAGGCCAGCGACTTCTCGGGCCTCTCGAAGTGGTGGTAGACGTCGCTCAGGAACACGAGGTCGACGGAGTTCTCGGGCAGGTTGGTGGCATCCTGGCTGCCAAGGACCGTCTCAATCTGGTCCTGGTGGTTCTTCTTCGCGTCCTCGGCGATGTGCTTGAGGAACGGCTGGGAGATGTCGACGGCGTAGACCTTGCCGGACGGACCGACCTTCTCAGCGAACAGCCTGGTGAACAGTCCGGTGCCCGCGCCGACGTCGGCGACGGCCATGCCGGGCTTCAGGTCGAGTGCCGCGACGATCTCGTGGCGGTGGGCGTAATTCTCGCGCTTCTCGGTTTCAAACCGCTTCACATAGTCCTTGACGTTCGGCTTGCGGAAGGGCGCGTTGATCTTCGAGTCAACCTTGCCCTTCGTCGTCGTGGCCTGCCCGGCGGGATCCTGGCCCTCGCTGCGGCCGGTCATGACAGCCAGGATGGCGAGGCTCGCTCCGAGGACCAGGGCGAGCGGGACGTGCGCGATCGATCGACGATGCATGGGCGGAAGCTCCTCCGGGGACTGGTGACTGTCGGGGATCACGCCCATCAGCGTATCGCGACTCGGCGGGCCAGGAAACCGTCGGCCGGCTCCTGTCCTTCGCGGACTGGCCGGGGCTCGCCCGCGCTCGCGGGATCGCTTTTGCGACGCCGGTTGTCCCGAGAGTCTCTTCCGTCGCCGCGGTCGGCTTCATGGGGCCTCGCCGGACAGCCTTCCGGCACGGCGCCTCTGCCGGATGGAGATCGCCACGGCACAGGCCATGCCCAACCCGCCCAGCACCACCGAGGACGGCTCGGGGACGCTCTGGAGGGTCACCTGCCAGCCGTACTCGATGCCGCCGTAGACGTTGATGACCTCCTTTCCCCCGACCTTGTTGCCCGTGTCGTAGACGAGGAAGTCCTCGGCCATCCACTGGATGGGCTTGGCGAAGTTGTAGGTCGCAAGGGCCGACGACGAGCGCCTGGGGATGTCATAAAAATTGAAAACCGGCTTTCCATTGATCGTGGTGCTGCCGGCGGCTCCCTTGCTATCGTAAAACGGATTTGCGGCGCCGCCGTTATCAACCATGTTGGCCACCGTCCCGGGTTTTGCCGCGTCGGCCCAGTTGTTCCAGATCACCTGGATCCAATGGAGGCTGCCGGCCGGATTGTTCGTGGGGTCGCTGCCGGTGGGGTTATAGACGATGTACATATCCTCGCCGATTTCGCCTCCGTTCGATCCGCCGACGCTGTACGACTGCACGCTGAACTCATTGGTCTTGTCGAAGGCAGTCCCGTAATTGAACGTGTCCTTGGCGCCGAATGCCTTGTTCAGGACGTTCTTGTAATCGATCGTCGCGTTGGCCGGGCTGTCCTCGTAGACGGGACTTTTCGGGTTCTTGCCGTCGAACGGGATGATGCTGATCTTGTAAGTACGCCCGTCCTTCGTCCCGTCGTTGAAGGTCAGCGGCGAGGTGTTATTGCCGAGAGTCAGGTAACGATGCCCCGTGTTCTGGCTGGGCTTGTAGTCGAGCGTCATGTGCTGGGCCCGCGCGGACCCGCCCGGGAGCAGCAGCCCGGCCGCGACGATCAGGCCGAGGCCCGTCGCACGAACGTTGCAGGCGCGGAGCACCTGCGCGGGGCCTCTCGGGGGCGAGGTGAATCGGTGGTGCATCGATGACTCCTGATGGTCAGGCGAGAACGGATCGGCGGCCGTTCCGATCGTCGGTCGTCGACGTCCGGCGGCCGACACCGAAACGGCAAAAGAGTCCCGCCGGAGACGCGGACGCACCCCGGTCATCGCCGGTTTGTCGGGGACCACGGGCGAGATCCTGGTCCCGGGGCGAGGCATATCGCTGGTGATCTGAGAACGCGTGTGAGAAGGTATTCAGACTGGTCTCAATCGCTTGAGCATAAGATGGATCGCGGACACCTGTACCATGGCCTCGCTGGATTCCGTCAGTCGCTCGTAGTCGCGCGCGAGCCGCCGGCTCAGCATCAGCCAGGCGAAGGTCCGCTCC
>DAIDJI010000599.1 GCA_027451455.1 Planctomycetales bacterium
CGTCCCTGGTCGCCCCCTCGATCTGCCCCGGGTCCTCTTCTCGTCTCGTCTTCTGCAGGACCACCATGCCGACGCCCAGGCTGCCGTCGGCCATGGACTTGCCGTGGACGCGGTATTTTGCATTCGCCCATCCGTTGAGCGTCGAGCAGAGGAGATCGATGTAGCCCGCATAATCGTCGGGCCGGGCCGGCAGCAAGGCAGGCACGTCGATCCGCGCGCGGGTGGGCCTCACGCTCGGGATGACGATGTCGACGGTATCGGCGATGAGTTTACGCTCGATGGGATCGACGTCGAAATACTCAGCGACGAGCGCCTCGGCCCATGCCTGGGCCCGCCGCACGCCCTGATCCCTCCCGAGGGCCGCCTCCCCAGCTTCCCTGGCCACTGTCGCCATGAGTCGCCCGGCTTCCGCGATGATCTCGGCCCCACGTTTCGGACGGTCGGAGTGTTCCGGCAGCGGGAACGGCAGGCGCATGAGGTCGTCGATGTCGACCATGGCACGGCTCACCCCCCAACTCGCGGAGGTATGGAAGAGGAAATACCGGGCCAGGCGCGATCGCAGATAGAAGGTCAAGAAGGCCAACAGGTCGGCGTCCGCTGGCGGCCCGTGGATCCCGCGGATGCCATGCCGGTAGGCGACGTTGAAATTCGCGAACGCGACCTCGGGCTCGTTGGAGAAGCCGGTCTTCACCAGGACCAGCGGCTTCCTAAAGATGTCGGTGTTGCTGATGCCGCGACGCAGTTCCAGCACGAGCTCGTCTTCGACGTCGCAATCCTCGGGGAAGAGCAGCAGGTCCAGTCGGTGCGTGTTCCGTTCGATCCGCGCCGCGCGGCGCAGGGTGAGCTCGCGCCGGGTCTGCGGGGCATCGTTCGGACCGAACGGCTCGAACCCCTCGGCGACGATCCATCGCTTGGGCACGCCCTTGCCCCGCTGGCCCAGGACGTCCCGAAGGCGGGGATACAGGCGCAGCCGGTCCAGGAGACGGCGGTCGCGCGAGGTTCCCCAGTAGCGTTCTTTCCAGATCATCGGGGCGTCGTCCCCGCGGAGGTCGTCGAGGACCTCCCGGACGCTGAGGTTCGCCCGGTCCTGCGGAAGGATCGAGATCACCTCGGCCTGCGTCACCGCCCAGTCGGTCTTGGGCGACCAGTACTGGATGCGGTGGCCGCTATTGGCCGGCTTCTGCTTGCCGTAGCGGACGACCAGGGCGGGCGCCTCCGCGTCTTCGAACAGGAATCGCTGGAAGTCGGCCAGATTGAGGATGCGGCCGACGGAATGGGACCGGAACCACCGATCTTGGAACTCGACGGCGCTCTTCGTGTGGTTGAACAGCAGGCCGTGCGGCAGGACGAAGCAGACGGAGCCATCCTCGGCCAAGTGTTCCGGCGCCTTCCAGATGAAGGCGGCGGCGATCTGCTTGCCGGGGAACGGCAGCTTGCGGTGTGCACACCAGTCCGCCGCCGGTGCCGACGCGCCCCTCACCTTGGCCCACGGCGGGTTGCCAATCACGTAGTCCACTTTTCTCGGCGCGGCATGGTCGGCGAAAAAGTCGGCGCAGCGGATGGTCGCCGCCTCGGCCCCCTCGCTCGCGACCAGTCTCGGCAACACCTTGACCTTCTTCAGCACGCGGCGGATGTCCGGGGGCGAGAGCTGGTCGAGGAAGGCCAGGTAGAGGCTGAAGGCGGCGATCAGGCAGGCGGTGCGGTTCTTGTCCACCCCGTACAGGTTCGTTTTCAGGATCGACGTCAGCCCCTTGAGCTTCGCGTCGTAGCCGGCCTTGGGGTTGGCCCGGGCCCATTCCTCGGCCAGGCGGTTGAACAGGCCGACGAGGAAGATGCCCGAGCCGCAGGCAGGGTCGAGGAACCGCTTGCCGAGCAGGGAGTCTTCCCCGTCCAGGGCGGAGTCGATGACCAGTTCGGCCAGGAATCGCGGGGTGTAGAACGCGCCCGCTTCCCGCTTCTCGCGGATGCCTGCGGCCTTCAGGAAGTGCTCGTAGATGGCGCTGATGGTCTCGATCGGGATGATCCCGAATTCGTAGGGCCAGAAACTCCGCTGGCGGGTCCTCGGGTCGGTCCCCTGGATGAAGTCGTTCAGGATGTCGAGATGCTCGCCTCTGATCTGCGCGGCCTCAGCCTCCAGGTCCTCGCTGAACAGGTCGCCGTTGAAATCCTCGCCCAGCTGCGAGAACAGCGCGTAGAGGTCAGCCTTGGCCTGCGAGCGTGATTTGCGGCCGAGGATGTCCGCCAGGCCCTCGGCCCCGTGGATGCCCGCTTCCTCAAGGTACTTCCGGTCGATCACCTTCCGGTCGAACAGGTAGCAGGTGAAGACGATGCGGCAGAGCAAGGCGTCGAGGGAGGCGGGGTCGAGCCGGGTCGCCGGCACCTCCGCGAGCAATTCGCGGGCGGCCTCGAGATGCCGCAGCAGGTTGCGGTCCACCCGCTGCCGCGGGTCGAAGACCCGCCGGTGGCGGTGATAGTATTTGCCGGTCTCCACGGCCACGAGGAACGCCCGCAGCCGCTCGGCCACGCGGTCCAGGCGCTCTACGAGGCCGTCCGGGGCGGCGCCCGGGCTATCGGCGACGGCGGGTTGCGAAAGGCCGGAGTAGATGTGGACCTCGTCAGGCCCGATCAGCGCGAGGATCGGGGCGACCCCTTGGTTCCAGAAGGTGCGATGCAGGGCCAGCACCTCGGACGCATCGAGGCGGTCCACCGTCCGGAAATAGACGATGGGGCTGCCCTCCTGGCACAGGATCCCGGTCAGTTCCAATTCTTCGAAGGCCCGACGGAGCACATGCGCCTGGGGGACCGCACCGCCTTCGGCGTCGAGATCGGCGGGCGTGGCGAAGAAATCCGGCGGTTGCTTCCCGTCGATACCGAAATCGGACAACCAATCGGGCGAGGGGCGGGCGCTCATGAGCCGTCTGCCCCCTTCCCGCCCGGTCCGGCATCGGGCTCCCCGAGGAGTTCGTAGACCCAACCGCTTGAAAGCCTTCGGGAACGGATCTTGTAACCGCGTTGCTTCAGGAACAGGATGTCGCGATAGATGGTCTGGTCGCAGACCTGGAGCTTGGCGGCGATGGCGGGCGTCGAATAGCTTCCCTCCCGGACCAGTTCCAGGAGGTTTTCCAGGCGGTTCGTGACCGCAATTGCCCGCTCGTACCTCATCTTCGTAGCTCCCCCAGCCTATCTCTAACCGGTGATGTTAGACTTGTCAATGCACTGGGGGAATTTTTGTTCAGGAAACGCGACGTCGCCGCAAGGGCTACAGGCCCGGAAGGCTGCTGGTGCCCATAGATGCCGCAAGACTGCACATAATCTGTTGGAGATCGAGCCTCGATGCCCGATTTCCTGTCCTTTTCCTGAATGCCCCTTGCTTCCACTCCCCCGGTCGGCGAGATCCTTGGAACTCTTACCGGAGTTATCCACAGGCCGTGGACGTTAAGTAAGTTATAATAATACTTGAAGTCGGCAAGACGACCCTGCTGCACCTGATCGCGGGTCTCGACCGGCCGGACGCCGGGCGGATCGCACTGGACGGCGTCGATCTCGGTACGCTCGACGACGATGCGAGGACGCTGCTGCGCCGGCGCTCCATCGGCTTCGTGTTCCAGGCGTTCCACCTGCTGCCGTACTTGACCGCACGACAGAACGTGGAGCTGCCGCTGCTGTTGACGCGGCTGTCGGCGGCGCAGCGGCGCAAGAACGCCGCCATCGCGCTGCAACTGGTGGGACTGCAGGATCGTGCCACGCACAAGCCGACCGAACTCTCCGGCGGTCAGCAGCAGCGCGTGGCGATCGCGCGCGCGTTCGTCTCCGATCCCGCCCTGCTGGTCTGCGATGAGCCGACCGGCGATCTCGACCGCCAGTCCGCCGAGGAGGTCCTGACCCTGCTGCGGCGGCTCAATCGCGAGCATGGCAAGACCATCGTCATGGTCACCCACGACCCCAAGGCGGCCGAGTACGCCACGCACACCCTGCATCTCGACAAGGGCGAGCTGGTGGAAACCGCGGCGATGGCGCACTGAGCGCGGGCGCGGCCCGGGAGAGTCGACGATGAAATACCTGCAT
>DAIDJI010000600.1:0-3766 GCA_027451455.1 Planctomycetales bacterium
CTTGGATACGAGCAGGTCTCGATGCGCATGTTCCAGCGCCCCGGACTCTCCGAATCCGGGATCGCCTACTGCTGCCAGGACGACGGCATGGTCGGCCTGGGCTGCGGGGCGAGGTCGTACACCCGCGAGCTTCACTACAGCACCGAGTACGCCGTCGGGGCCCATGGCGTCCGCGCTCTGATCGACGCATATTCGAGACGCAAGACCGAATCGTTCGGCATCGCCAGCTTCGGCCGATCGCTCGACGGAGAAGACCAGCGCCGACGGTTCGTCATCCAGTCGCTGCTCCAGTGCTCGGGACTTTCGAGGACCGACTACACCCGACGGTTCCACACCGACCCGGAAGACGATTTGCCCGAGCTATCAACCCTGGTCGACCTCGGCCTGGTCGATCGTCGGGGCGACGTGCTGGCACCGACAGCCGCGGGGATCGAGCGATCCGACGCCATCGGCCCCTGGCTCTATTCCGAGGCGATCCGCCGCGCGATGGAGGCCTACGAGTGGCGCTGAAGCTCTCGATCCTTTATCGAGGTCCACTGTCGAGCTGCAACTACGGCTGCGACTACTGCCCGTTCGCCAAACGTCGCGAGACGGCCGCCGAACTGGCCAACGATCGCCGCGCCCTGAATCGATTCGTCGACTGGGTCGCCGGCCGTAACGGCGACCAGATCTCGGTCCTGTTCACGCCCTGGGGCGAGGCGCTGACCCGCCGTTGGTATCGCGAGGCGCTCATCCGGCTAACGAACCTGCCGCAGGTCGAGCGAGCGGCCGTCCAGACGAACCTGGCCTGCGGACTCGACTGGGTCGAGCGCTCCGACAAATCGCGGCTCGCCCTCTGGGCGACGTACCACCCCTCGCAGGTCCGGCGAGACGTCTTCCTCGCCCGATGCCGAGAACTCGACCGCCGGGGCGTCCGGTTCAGTGTCGGGGTGGTTGGTCTGAAAGAGCAACTGGCCGAGGCCGAGGCCCTGCGTCGCGAGTTGCCGAGTCACGTCTACCTCTGGATCAACGCCTACAAGCCTGGGCTCGGCGATCTGACCGCCGACGAGGCCCACCGCTTTGAGAAGATCGACCCGCTCTATCCGATCAACACCGAACGGCACCCGAGCCTCGGCCGCGGCTGTCGGGCCGGTCAATCCGTGGTCTCGGTCGACGGCTACGGGACCGTCCGCCGCTGCCACTTCATCCGCGACCCGATCGCCAACCTCTACGAGCCCGGCTTCGAGGCCGCTCTGATCGAGCGGTCTTGCACCAACGCCACCTGCTCGTGCCACATCGGCTACGTCCACCTCGACCACTTGCGGCTCTACCCGGTCTTCGAAGGCGGCCTCCTCGAGCGTATCCCGGCCGGGTCGATCTGGATGCGAGAAAGTTCGGAATTTGCTTCGAACACCTGATGAGCTTTGGTATAGTAGTCTCGCGACGGCGAGAACCTCTGACGGCCAGTTGCGGTCTGGACTCGGGACGAGCCTTTCCCCGGTCTTTGGGAGGTGGGCATGGATCACCGGCGCAACTCGATCGCGGAAGCTCGGCTGAGGCTGGCACAGGTTGTCGCTTGCACCGAGGCGGAGGGCCCGGGACGCCGCTTCGCCCTCTGGTTTCAGGGGTGTCCGCTTCGTTGCCCCGGGTGCTGCAACCCGGAGATGCTCCCGTTGGAAGGCGGCTGGGAGGCTGAGGTCGACGCGATCGCCGCGCAGGTGGATCGAGCCGCCGCTTCAGACGGAATCGAGGGGATCACCCTGCTCGGTGGCGAGCCGACCGCGCAGGCGGCGGGAGCCTCAGCGCTGGCGCGTCGGGTCCGGGCGATGGGGCTCTCGGTGATGGTCTTCAGCGGGTTCACGCTGGAAGAGATTCGGGCCTCGGCCGACCCCGACGCTCTCGACCTGCTCGCCCAGACCGACCTGCTCGTCGACGGCCCCTATCTCCGCGAGCGGCCCGAGCCGCATCGACGATGGATCGGTTCCAGCAACCAGCGAATCCACGCGCTGACCGACCGCTACCGAGTTGACGATCCTTGCTGGTCGCGGCCGAACACGCTGGAACTGCGGCTCGTCGGCGGCGAGCTAACGGTCAACGGCTTCCCGGCATCATCGGCGGTCGGGATCTGGCGACGTCCCCGAGAAGCACGGCCCTCGGAGTCCACCTGAGATGCGATCCGTCAGCCGGTTCGAGGCCGACCTCCTGCGCATCCTTCACGCACTGCTCGGCCGCGCGCCGATCGAGGGCGCGCGGGCGCTGATCGCCGTCCGCCGCGAGCGCCCGAAGTGCCTGAGCCGGGGTGCGGTCGAGCTGGTGCAGGAGGCACTGGCGAAGGGATGCGTCTGGCGATTGGCCCGCGACGGGGGCTGGCTCGCGGATCGTTATCTTCGGGACGATCGGATCGCCTCGGGCCGGCTCTGGGAGCGGACCCCTCCCGAGGAACTGGGCCTGCACTTCTCCCGGTACACCCTCAGCTTTTTGATCTGGCTGACCGCTGACCACCCCTCCGACCGCCCCGCCCGATGGAACCCGGGCGAGCGCGACCTGACCGTCGGCGACCGGCTCGTCCTCTTCTACGCGTATGAGGCGATCCGGAACGGACCGGCTGACCAGGCCAGGGTGCGGGAATTGCCTCCGTTCGCCCGCCAGGCGCTCGTCCGGCTCGCCTTCCCGGACGACTTCCTCGACGGCGGGCCCGAACTCGATTTCTCTCCATGGACGACAGGACCGGGCGCCTGCATCCTGGAGGCACTCCAGCCGTACCTGGCGGCTCGATGGGTCGCGCTCGATCGGCAAAAGTTCGCCATCCTCGAGCCGAGTCGGATGATCGTCCTCGGCCGGGCGCAGGAGGCCACATGGCGGGCCTTCCTCGATGCGATCGACCAGGCCGGGCGGCCGGACCTGGCGCGGTTCCTGCTGGTCGCCGCGGCGTCGCTGCTGCGCGAGGCGCGCGACCCTCGGGCCTGGATCGGCGCGCTCGAGCTGGACGGGCTCCGGCTGGCCGATCGCGCCGAGTCCAACCGCGCCGCCCTGGCCCTCTTCCGGGCACTCGGCCGGTTGCGGGAGTGGGAGCGTCGGGCGCGGGGCGTCGGCTATTTCGACGAGGGATACGCCGCGGCCCGGCTCTGGAAGGCCATCTGGGAGGAGCACAACGGCGATCAGCTCCTTGGGCAGTCCGACGAGATCGCCCGTGCGGTCGATCCTTTGGGGGGCGGCTCGCTCTCGGGCGCGGCGAGGGAGGCTTGATGATGGCGAAACCCTGGATTCATGCCGAGTCGTCGGCCCGCCGGTTCGGCGGCAAGCCCGAGGACTACCTGGAAATCCACAATCATCTTGACTCGACCAAAGGCGCCTTCGCCGACAACCGGCACCGGGCGATCACCCACAACGCCTGGTACATCGGCCCGGACGGCCCGCTCGAAAGGGCCTTCGGCCCGGTCGTCACGAACAGCGAGGGCCGCAAGGTCCCGGTCCGGAGCATCGCCGAGCAGCACGTCCTGGAGGACTTCGGCGGGTTCATCCCGACGCTTCAGGATTTCCTCTGCGAGTTGTCGTATAAACCATGGATGAACGGCCTGGGCGACCCGCCCTCGCGCCGGAACGCCGCGACGGCCGCGGAGAGGGAAAGGGGGGATTGATCGCATGAGCGACCATGAAAAGTGCGCCGAGCTTTGCGAGGAGTACGGCTTCGCCCGGCAGGCCGAAATGCTCCGGGCGGTCGCTCGCGGTGGAGCGGAGCCGGGTCGAGGCTGACGACGGTGTCCAGGATCGCGCTGGCGCCGGCGGT
>DAIDJI010000600.1:3776-4063 GCA_027451455.1 Planctomycetales bacterium
CCGTTTGCGAGAGGCTAGCCGACGACTACGGTTCCCTCACCGGCGAGGGAGGTGTTCCCTTGGCCCTTTTCCTCGATCGCGCGGACGCCGAAAGCGACGCCCGGCGGCGGGAGATTCTGGCCTTTCGGACACGCAACCTCTACGAATCCTTCGAGGAGGATATCGAGTTCATCACGGACCGGTCGGCGGATCAGTTCGAGCGAGAGGTCTCCGCCATCCTCGGCATCGACTACAGGCTGCCGGCCCCCGACACCCATACGGGCCCACTCTTCCCGGCCGAGGCGACC
>DAIDJI010000601.1 GCA_027451455.1 Planctomycetales bacterium
CTGCGAGCGCAGTTGCGCGGCGAATTCTTTAATTCCCTGAATCACCCGAATTTTGCTCCGCCGAATACGGTTCTCGGATCGCCTCGGCGTTCGTTCCCAATGGTTACGTGGTGATCGCGCCGAACTACGCGCTCTCGGGACGCGGGCGGCCGTCGTGGCCGACGAACTTGCAGGATGTTCGATCCGTCGTCTCCTGGATTCGATCCGAGGCGCCGGCGCTGGGGATCGACCCGAACCGGATTGTTGCGATGGGTGAATCCGCGGGCGGCAATCTGGCGGAGCTTCTTGGAACGGATCCGGGGACGTCGGCCTCGGCGGTGGATGCCGTGATTGCCTTCTCGGCGCCCTCTGATCTGGTCTCGCTCCACGCGAGGAGTCCGCTTGCGGGCCTGGCGGCGGCCCAGTTCCTGGGCGGCTTGCCGAGGCAGGTTCCCTCGGAATACGCCGCAGCCTCGCCGATCGATCATGTCGCGCCGGGCGATCCGCCGATGTTCCTGGTACACGGTCGCCAGGACCCGCTCGTGCCGGTCGGCCAGTCGCAGGCGATGGCCAGCGCTCTGACCGCCTCGGGCATTCCCCATCAACTCGTGCTGGTCAACGGCGGACACGCGCTGGACTTCCCCGTTCATTACGGAGATTTGACCCGGCGCCTCCTTGAATTCCTCGCCACAACATGGAACGATAAGGGGAGCCTGTCTCGTACCCCATAGCCAGTCGAGCCTTGCGTCGGTCGCACGCCTCCAGGGATGAAGGCGTTCGGATTCGCTTTGGGAGGTGGGTTCGTGTCTACGGGAATGCCGTTCACTGGTTTGAACGCATCGGTCCCCGGTGCACTCGATCTGACGATCGAGTTTGACCGGGTGCTCCACACCGCCGCGGACCGACCGGATGTCGATACTCTGCCGGCGCTTGCGGACCCGACCGCCGATCACGGCGATGCCGAGCTGCGGGCCCGACGCGATGACGTCGAGGCGAAGCACGATCGGATTCGCAGGTTTCTCGCCACGACCGGGCACGACGCGGTGGTCCTGGGGATGGCCGACTCGCTCGCCTGGTTCACTTCGGGCGGCGACCTTGGCCAGGATCTCTTGGGCGGTCCCGCCGCAGTGATGCTCTACATCAATCGGAACTGTCGGGCGGTGATTACCGACAACGTCCAGAGCCTCCGCGTTTTTGAGGAGGAACTGGCCGGTCTCGGCTTCCAGCTCAAGGAACGCCCCTGGTACGACGAGCCCTTCCAGGTGGTCGCCGAGCTTTGCCATAACAAGCGTGTCGCCACGGATATGGGCGGGCCGGTCTGTTCGCCGATGAAGCGTGAGCACGACGCCCTGCGGGCCCTCAGACGCCGCCTGACCCCGCTCGAACGGCAACGGCTCCGCGAGCTTGGCCGCACTCTGACCCTTGCCGTCGAGGCCACCTGCCGTAACTTTGATCAGGGCGAGCGCGAGGCCGACGTCGCCGGCCACCTGGCACACCGGCTGATCCGAGAGGGGGTCATTCCGGTGGACCTCCGGGTCGCCAGCGACGACCGACTGGCCCGGTTTCGACAGCCTAATTTCAAGGCATCATCGATCCATCGACGCGCGACAATCGCCGTGACCGGACGTCGACACGGCCTCTGCGCCTCGGTCACGCGGACCGTCTCGTTCGGGCCGCCCGACCGCGAGTTCCGCCAGCATCACTCGCTCGCGACGATGGTCGACGCCACCTGCATCTTCTTCTCCCGGCCGAATGAGCCCGTTTGCGAGGTCTTCCGGCGCGCCCGGCGGATCTACGAGAAATTCGATCACCCCGACGAGTGGACGCTCGACTATCAGGGGAGCATCATCGGGTACTCGCCGCGTGAAGTGGTTCTGCGTCCGGATAGCACACTCATCCTCGAGTCCGACACGGCGATCTCCTGGAGCCCGAGCGTCCAGGCTGCACGCACCGAGGATACCGTCGTCGTCGACGGCCGAGGTTACGAGGTCGTGACCGCACCCCAGGACTGGCCGCAGGTCGATGTCGCCGTGAAGGGCTTCGTCATCCCGCGGCCGGGTGTCCTGGAGCGCTGAGGGTCGCTGGCCGATCGCCGGCTTACGAGGGCTCGGTGAACGCCTTCGGATCGGCCCGGTCGAGAACCTTGAAATCGCTGACTTCGGTCTTGATGAAATCCTCGCCGTCGCGCTTCATCTCGATTCGGGTCGCCTTCTTGATTCCGTCGAAGTCCTTGTAATCGCGGAAGTAGGTTTCCTGGGTGAACTCCTCGCCCTGGAAGCCCATGACCCGGGCGACCGCCTTGACCGGTAGGTTCGTCGTTCGGTCGAAGAAGAGGGTGAAGTCCTTTCCTTGCGGCATCGTGACCTTCAGGCCGACAGCCGGCTTCCCCGCGACGGTCTCCTCACCGGCCGATTCGAGCTTGTATCCGTTCGCCTTCAGACCAACGAGTGTGGTCGAGAGGACCTCCATCGCCGCGTTTCGCTTTTCGTTGGCGAGAGCGTCGCCTTCCATCTCCGTCGGCTGCTCGCCAAACTTCCACCAGCCCTTGTCGCCGCCGAGAACCATCAGGAAGGTCCGTTCCCCGTCGTCTCCCACGAACACGATCTCGCGTCGCATATGATCGAGGCCGCGGGCGATTGCCTTCCCCTTGAAGGAGACGTCGTTCCCGTTGAAGTTGACGGTGCCCTTGGAGTTCCAGGAGAGCGTCTCCGCCTTCTTGAGTTTCTCCTCGCCGCCGATCGCCTGGATCGCCTTCTCGAGGAGTGCCCTTGGTTCTTCGGCCCGCGCCTCCCAGGAAAGGCCGGCAACAAGCCACAGCGAGAAAGCGGTGATCTGGACGGGTCTCATGCGATCGCCTCGCTCTTGAGAAGATGGGATCGACCGGCCCTCGGGCCGGCGTGGACAGGCTGGCCGCCAATACCCCGCGGCCCGGGGCCATCATGTTACGAGGCGCGGGCTGGTCTCGACAGATGGGAGCGACTTTGGCCATCCTTCCAGGGATCATCGTTGATCGATCCCAACGACCCCGGAGATCAGGGATGGAACGGACGTCCGGCGGGAAGTTCGGGGCCTCGGACCTGGTCCGACCGGTCGTCATCGCCCTGGCGGTCCAACTTCTGCTGACGACCGCGACGATCGGCGCGAAGCTTCGATCGGGCCCCGACGACACCGATCTCTACCTCCGATATGCCACCCGAACCCTCGACGGCGAGATCCCGTACCGGGACTTCCGGATCGAGTATCCCCCGATGGCCCTGCCGCTCTTTCTCGTCCCGGCCCTGATCGGTCGTGGAGAGTTTGGCTTCAAACTTGGGTTCGGGGTCGAGATGCTGGCTTTCAACGCCGCGACCGTGGCGATGCTGGCGGCCTGGGTGAAATCCCGGTCCGGCCTGGGAAAGGTTCGCCTGGCTCTTGTTCGCTACACGATCGTTTACGCCCTGCTCTCGCGACTGATCGTCACGCGATACGACGCGGCGACGATGTTCCTCGCCTTCTCGTCGGCGATCGCCTGGGAGTCGGGACGTCGTCGAATCGGCGGGCTACTGGCCGGACTGGGCACACTGCTGAAGATCGGCCCGGCGGTGATCGTGATGGTCGAGGCGCCCGGCGACCTGGCGCGATTGCCAAGGGTTCGCGGGCTGCTCGTCTTCGCCTCGACAGTGGTCGTGGGGACGGCCCTCTGGCTCGCGATCGGAACCCCGAAGGGCGTGGCCGGGTCGCTCTCTTACCAGATCGGTCGCGGACTTGAGTACGGGAGTCTTTACTCGGGACTTCAGATGCTCGCCGCGAAGGCGAGTGGCGAGGCGATCCAGATCGTCCTGGCGAGGCGGCAGTCGTTCGCCATCCCCGGTGGCCCCGACGGCACGCCCCTCGACGGACTCGCCCTGTACCGCGCCCTGCGGCGGGTCAACCCTGACAATGCCCAGGGCGAGTACTACCTGACCGATGTCATCGCCGTCCTGCACGACGCCGGCTACCCGGTGATCTCCAACGTCGTCGCAGATGCGGACGAAGCCAAAGGTGTCAACGACCGGGCCCAGCTTGCTGGCGCAGAGGCGGTGCTGCGGCAACGGATCAACCA
>DAIDJI010000602.1 GCA_027451455.1 Planctomycetales bacterium
CGTGCTCGTAGGACTGAATCCAGAGCCCGGTGAAGGCAGCGCGGACGTACTCCGCAAGGCGCTCGGCGAGCGTCATGAGGCGGCTCCTTTTCTTTAGGTGTGAGGGATCGGAAGGGAGGTGGGACGTCGTCCGTCGCAATCGTGACTGCGGGTGTCTCCGCTCGCGAATTTCCGAGGACGAGGAGACGTGGGTTACTGCGACTGCTGGATCCGCTGCTCGGCCGGCTGATCCTGGTAGAACTCGGCGGTGAGCTGCTCGTTGATCGATTTCCCGAGGGCCTGTTCGAGGAACCGGCTGGCGTCGCGGCACGCATCGCCCGAGAAGCCCCTCGTCTCGACCCGGCTCTCTCCTTTCGGGCCAACGATCACGCGGATGATCTTCTTCATGAGTGGCCTCCGATCTCGATCTCGATCAGGATGGAGCCATCAGCCAGCGCCCGCTCAGAGGTTTCGTAGTTCTTCCTGCGGGCCTCGGAGCGAGTTCGCTCGACCGCGTACATTTGCAGGAAGCGGTGGAGGTGCTGCTCGTCCCCCCAGGCGCCGCCATAGTTGTCGTAGCGGACGCTGCCGCAGGCGGTGTCGATGACGACCGGGTAGAGCCAGTCGGGCAGCCGGACGAGCAGGCCGCTGGCCTGGCCGCTGTAGAGTTGCGCCGTGCCCTCGACTGGCTCATCAATCGCGAGTCGGCGGCAGGCGGCCGCGACCGAGGACGGGTCGCGGACCTCGGTCTTGATGGTCACGATGTGGGACAAGGTGATTCCTCCGGACCAGGGGTGAAGGATGTCGACAGGATGGGGTTGCGCCCTAAAATGCCATGCAACTATATATGACGCAAAATCGATGCAATTTCATCCCAGCCAGGATACCCAGCTCCCGAACGACCGGATCGGCAGCAGCCCGTGGGCCGGGTAAGCTAGATGCCAGGATTCTCTGGCATCCCGTCTCTCCCGGATGAGGAACCCGGTCATGCTCCCCGCGATCGTCGGCCTTGGCGAGGTTCTCTGGGACCTGTTCCCGGATGGCCCCCGCTTCGGCGGCGCCCCGACCAACTTCGCCTGCCACGCCGCCATGCTCGACACCGACGCCGCGGTCGTGAGTCGGGTCGGTGAGGACGATCTCGGCGAGCGGGCCGTCGCTGCCTTGCGGGAGCTCGGCGTCGAGACCGCGTTCGTGGGCCGCGACCGGGAGCATGCGACCGGCGTGGTCCGCGTGCAGCTCGATCCCGATGGGCGACCGCAGTACGAGATCACCGAGGACGTGGCCTGGGACCACATCGCCTGGTCGGACGAACTGGATGACCTGGCTCGCCGCGCCGACGCGGCCTGCTTTGGGACGCTGGCCCAGCGGAGTGAGGCCTCGCGGGCGACCATCCGCCGCTTCCTACGGGCGATGCGGCCGGGTGGCCTGCGAATCCTCGACGTCAACCTTCGCCCGCCGTTCGTGGATAAGCAAGTCGTGCTCGATTCACTCGGACTCGCCGACTCGGTGAAGCTCAGCGACGAGGAGCTACCGGAAGTGGCTGCGATGTGCGGCCTGTCGGGGACGGCACCGGACATGATGCGCGGACTGCGGGAGCGATACGGGTTACGGCTGGTCGCAGTGACGCGCGGGGCAGAAGGTGCGACGCTCCTCGGTGATGAGGGGTTCGTCGAGTGTCCGGCGGTGCCGGTGGTCGTGAAGGACACGGTCGGCGCGGGCGACGCGTTCACCGCGGCGATGGCGGTGGGCTGGCTGCGTGGTGCCGACCTCGGAACAATCGGGCGTCATGCCTGCCGGGTGGCGGCGTTCGTCTGCACACAGACTGGCGCGACCCCCGACTTGCCCGGGGAACTGAAGGCGTGACTCCGGCACCCGCATCCCGGCCCTACGGCCATGTGGTGGGATCGAGTCGGCCGGTTATCTTCCTGATCGCTCGACGCGTCTCGACCCCGTTTGTCGCTTCCTCGCGGTGTCGCCGCGGCCGATGAGCTTGGCGGCGGAGGTCTGCTGGGCATTGCAGGTGCGGAAAAGCGTGTTGACCGTTGGAGACTTGAGGTCCCGCTCAGGCTCGCTGATAGGGGACCGCGACAGCTTGGCCCGCTGTCGGCATTCTTAAGCTATCGGCCCGTTGACGATCTAACCCATTGTCCGAGGTATGCCGATAGATGGTTGCTGCTGACTGCGAGGATTCGAGCGGACGGGCGGCCCAAGATCTCCCAATCCAAAACTATGACTGGCGACGAGCGGCTGTTCGGATTGGTTGTCTCGAAGAGGCGAGAACCGGGAAAGTGTTGACGAAACAACCCATCGGAGACTTACCAACCTCTTTTTTTCTTGGCCATGCGGTTTTTCAACACCCGCCCCTGGACAGAGCCATTTGGGCCTATTTCAATGTAGATCCTCCAGTAATGCCGGCGGATTATACGGCCACGGAACATTGAATTTGCCGGTCGCGGAGGGCAATTCCCGGGAGACCGAGCGATGACTGGCGTCGGTGGGGAACTCCGGACCGAGCTGGAACGATTAATCGTGACTTCCCGCTCCATCGGCGAGGAACTGGTAGATGCCGCAGGACGGCTGATTCAACTTCAGTGCCTGCCCTCTTCAGGGCTCATCGAGTGACTCGTGACGCTTCAGGACTCATGGTCCGCCCTCGTCGCCAACGCGTTGGAAGCGTCCGGCACGGAAGATGGAGAGTATTCCGGAATCGTGCCATCAGAGGTCCCACTCGTTGGACAGATCGCCATCGTGGAAACGGCGATCGAACGGCTGGAGCGTCGCGCGGTACAGGAGATCGCGCGTTCTCAGATCTTGGGTCTGCTCGGCAAGATAGCGAGGCTCGGGCTACGGGATGGGTCGACGGACGAGAGCCTTGCCCGGCTCCGCGCCGAGGCTTCGTTGCTGGCAACGCGGATCACCGCGTCGGAAGATCCCGACCTGATGCCGGAGTACGACTCGATCGCGAGCGCATCCCATCGATATTGCCATCTGCTCGCGCTCGTCGAAGGGGCGGAATCATCCGGATTCGACAAGTACGACCATATCATCGGATGCACGGCCTCCTTCGGCCCGGAAATCACGCAAGCGGCCCTACGGGGACGAATCGCCATCGCCGAAATCGGGTATCAGGGAGACTCGGGTCATCGAGAGCCCGACGCTGTCGAAAAGATGTCCGGGGGTGACCACATCATTGAGGCCCCCGGTTACCCCGGGCAGGCGGGGTCTATGGCCCCGACTTTGCCCGTCTCGGAGGCCGAGACGCCTGCGACGGAAACGTCCCTGCCTACGACGATGAGGGGTACGGGTCCGGTCGGATCATCGGGTTGCTTCCGCCCAGCGCATCGATCGGGGCCGGTCGCCCCCCTCCGCAAGAGGCCCCCCTGGACGAGTCCTCGTCCGGATTCGAAGGGAGCATCGATCGATTCCGTCCTTGGGCGACGCAATCACCTCGAGTCCCAACTCTCTATCACGATCGTCCCGCCTGTGCTCGGCGAAAAAGACGATGACGGTTTCGGCGAGTCTCCTCCCAGAACGGAAAACCTCTCCGCCGGGACGGTGCCGACCATTCTAGTCCCCAACCCCGCCGAGACGTTAGCTATCTCCACGCTAGCCGGCGACGGAGAAGGACTGCTCGATCGGCCGTCCGGGTCGGATTCCCTCGCCGATACGGAAGAACTGGAATCATCACCGATCCCCGAAAGCCCCGATTTGATCGGCGATACGACGGTTGATTCCTCGCTCTCGCCTACTGAGCAACCTATCGGGAAGTTGGATAGTATTGGACCTGATCGGGCCAACCAGGGGGCGGTTGAACGATCTACCGAACGCTTCCTTGCTACTCCGGAGGACATCCAGGAGCGTTGCTCTAATGGCGACTACCTGGGCGCCGGGCTGATGGCTCTGGGCCGGGAGTTCGCCAGGCTGCCGGAAGGCGATCCCGGTGTCGAAATCCTCTTTGCCGCGAGGCACGTCCTCGACGGCTCGAGCACTGCGACCTGGCCGGACTGGTGCTACGACACGGATGGGGCGGGCGATGTATGCAGCTCCGCGCCCGAGTCGGCTCGACTAGCG
>DAIDJI010000603.1 GCA_027451455.1 Planctomycetales bacterium
CCCCTCGGCAAGGGCTCGCTCGACGAGGCGGGCGAGATTGGCCAAAGTCGGCGCCTCGATGAAGTCTCTGGGCGAGACCTCGACCTCGAAGACCTGCCGGGCTCTTGCCAGGAGCTGCAAGGCCATTAGCGAGTGGCCGCCGACCTCGAAGAAGTTGTCGTGAACGCCGACCGGCCCGCCGCCGATCAGTTCGGCCCAGGCCTCGGCGAGCGCCTCTTCGACCGGGCCTCGCGGAGGGACGATCTCGCCTCGGTCGGCCGAGCGGCCGGGGTCGGGGAGTGCCTCGCGGTCGACCTTGCCGTTAGGGGTCAGCGGGAGGGCCTCCATCGCCACGATCGCCGAGGGGACCATGTACTCGGGGAGCCGCTCCTGGAGCCATCCGCGCAACTCCGATGGGCGGGAGGCCCCTGCGCCGGTGACGTAGGCGATGAGGCGTCGGTCGTCGGTCCCATACTCGCGGGCGATCACCGAGGCGCCGGTGACGGCCGGATGCGACGAGAGGACAGCCTCGACCTCGCCCAGCTCGACGCGATACCCGCGGATCTTGACCTGATGATCGACCCGGCCAAGGTACTCGAGCTGGCCGTCGGCGCGCCATCGGGCGAGGTCACCCGTCCGGTAGAGCCGCGCGCCGGGCTCGCCCGAGTGCGGGTCGGGGACGAAGCGGTCGGCGGTCAGGCCGGGGCGGTTGAGGTAGCCGCGGGCCACGCCGATTCCGCCGATGTAGAGTTCGCCCTGGGCACCGACCGGGACCGGCTGCATCTGTCGGTCGAGGACGTAGAGCCGGGTCCCGGCAATGGGCCGGCCGATCGGGATCGCGCCTTCGATCGTCTCGCCCGAGGGAACCTTGTAGACGCAGCAGCCGACGACGGTCTCGGTCGGGCCGTACTCGTTGATGAGGTCGGTCTCGGGTGCGTTCTCGCGCCAGAAGGCGATGTGTTCGGCGGTCAGTTGCTCGCCGCCGATGATGAAGGCGCGGGTGCGGCCGGCAGCCTCGTCCGGGTGGAACTGGTCGCCGAGGGCCCGAAGGTGCGCGGGGGTGATCTTGACCAGGCTGTAGCCCTTCGAGCGCAGGAGCGCCTCGCCGAGCTGCTCGACGCCCAGGCCCTCGTCGAGCAGGTCGACCCGACGACCGGCGACGAGCGGGGCCAGCATCGAAGTGACGGTCAAATCAAAGGCAATCGAGGAATGGACGGGTGCGCCTTCGCCCTTCGGGATCGCGTAGGTGCGGGCGGCCCAGGCGAGGTAGTTTGCCAGTCCCCGATGGTGGATCATGGCCCCCTT
Source organism: Planctomycetales bacterium (assembly GCA_027451455.1). GTDB lineage: Bacteria > Planctomycetota > Planctomycetia > Isosphaerales > Isosphaeraceae > JAKAUH01. The sequence continues at coordinate 1,285 of DAIDJI010000603.1, forward strand.
CGGTCGACCCGTCGATCCCGAGGTGTAGATCACATAGGCCAGGCGGTCGAGGTCATCGTCGAGGTCGAGGGAGTCGGCCGGGCCGTCGTTGATCCATCCGCGATCGCGATCGATCGCGATAAACGCGGCCGATCCGGCCGGGAGGCGGTCGATCAGGGTGGAGTGGGTCAGCAGGACGGGAACGCGAGCGTCCTCGACGAGGTAGGCGAGCCGATCGGCCGGGTAGGAGGGGTCCATCGGCACATACGCCCCGCCGGCCTTCAGGACGGCCAGGATCGCGACGACCATGTCGGTCGAGCGCGGGAGAGAGATCCCGACGAGGACCTCCGGCCCGACGCCCAGGTCGCGGAGCCGGCGTCCGAGGCGATTGGCCCGGGCGTCGAGTGCGGCGAAGGTGAGCGAATCGCCCGGGGCGGTCACGGCGATGGCGTCGGGGGAGCGTGCCGCCTGAGCTTCGATCCATCGGTGAACGGGTCGTAGCCGAGCCACGGGACGAGCGCCGGTGGTCGACGACTCGTCGGCTCCGTTCTTCCGCATGGACTCCATTTTGATCGTCGAGTTCATCATATCGGCCACTCAGCGTGGGGAGAGTTGGTCCAGGAGCGCATCGAGATCCTCGCCGTGGTCGCCGTCGGGCATCTCGCCCTCGGCCCATCCGCCCATGACGAGACGTCGCTCGTCTTCGGCCAGCATCGGGAGCAGACCGATCGGCTGGTCGGGATCGGCGGCGATCGATTCAAGCAGGGCGCGGAAGTGGGCCAGCATCCGGTCGATGGTCGCCGGATCGAACAGGTCGGTACTGTACTCCATCACCAGGCCGAGACCCTCGGGCGACTCGTCGGCGAAGAGGGTGAGGTCGAACTTCGCCGTGCCGAGCGGGGTCTCCAGGGGCGTGATCGTAAGCTCCGAGGAGGCTGGGGTCGGAAGCGGATCGTTCTGGTGCGCGAACATCACCTGAAAGAGCGGCGATCGACCCGAGTCACGATCGGTGTGCATCGCCATGACGAGGCGCTCAAAGGGGATCTCCTGATGGGCGTAGGCGTCGATGGCGGCTCGCCGCGTCCGGCGGAGCAATTCGCGGAAGCCCGGATCGCCGCGGAGGTCGCCGCGCAGGACCAGCGTGTTGGCGAAGAAACCGATGAGGCCCTCCAGTTCGGGCCGGTTCCGGCCGGCGATCGGAGAGCCAACGGCGATGTCCTCGTCGCCCGAATACCGGTGCAGGAGTGTCTGGAAGGCGGCCAGGAGGGTCATGTAGAGGGTCGCGCCCTCCTCGCGACCGAGAGCCCGAACGGCATCGATCGTGGTCTGCGCGACGACTGTCCTGCGGACATCGCCTCGTCCGGAGGGAACGGCGGGACGCGGCCGGTCGGTCGGCAGTTCCAGCGGCGCGATCCCGGCAAGCTGCTCTTTCCAGTAAGCGAGTTGCTGTTCGAGCACCTCACCCTGGAGCCACTCCCGCTGCCAGGCCGCGAAGTCGGCGTACTGGATCGGTAGTTCCGGGAGGGGCGAGGGCTCGCCGGCCCGGAACGCCTCGTAGAGCGCCGAGATCTCGTGGATCAGGACGCCCAGCGACCATCCGTCGGAGACGATGTGGTGCATCGTCACCTGGACGACGTGCTGCTCCTCACCCAGTCGGATCAATCGCGCACGGACCAGCGGCCCACGCGCCAGGTCGAACGGCCGGGTCGCCTCGTCTCGGATCGCCTCGATGAGGCGCCCCTCTCGCTGATCGTCGGCAAGCGACGAGAGGTCGTCGACGGGCATTGGCAGCTCGATGGATTCGGCAATGACCAGGTGAGGTGCGCCGTCCTCGTCGGTAAGGCTTGAGCGGAGGATTTCGTGGCGCCGGACGGTCTCGCCAAGGGCTCGGCGGAAGGCGTCGACATCGAGCGGGCCGTCGAGCCGGACGGCAATCGGGATGTTGTAAGCCGGACTGCCGGGCTGCCATCGATCGAGGAACCAGAGTCGATGCTGGGCGAACGAGGCGGGAAGCGGCCCGGAGCGATCGACCCGCTCGATCGGGGGAGAGGACAGGCCGTTGCCGCCAACCAGTGCTCGCTCGACCATCCGGGCGAGGTTCGCCAGTGTCGGCCCCTCGACGAAGTCCTTGAGTGGGACCTCGATCTCGAAGAGGCCGCGAACCCTCGCGAGCATCGTCATGACCATCAGCGAGTGGCCGCCGATGTCGAAGAAGCTGTCGTGCGCCCCGATCCGGCTGGCACTGAGTAGGTCGGCCCAGGTTTCGGCGAGGGCCTCCTCAATCGGCCCGCGAGGCGGGACGAACCCTGGCCCCTCAGCCTGCCGGGCAGGAGACGGTTCGGGGAGTGCCTTGCGATCGATCTTGCCGTTCGATGTCATCGGCATCGATTCAAGCGTCACGAACACGGACGGGATCATGTATTCAGGCAGTTTCGACTGGAGCCAGGCCCGCAGATCGGCGGGTGCCGGAGCCATCTCGCCGGCGCCCGGGACGAGGAAAGCGGCCAGTCCCATCTCACCCGAGGCATCCGGACGCGCCACGACCGCGGCCTCTCGGACGGCGGGATGAGCCGCCATCGCCGATTCGATCTCGCCGAGCTCGATGCGGAAGCCGCGGATCTTGACCTGGTGATCGACCCGGCCGAGGCATTCGAGCGTGCCATCGGGCCGCCATCGGGCGAGGTCGCCCGTCCGGTAGAGCCGTGCGCCGGGACGGCGGGCGAAGGGATCGGGGACGAATCGCTCGGCGGTGAGCGCGGGACGGCCACGGTAGCCGCGGGC
>DAIDJI010000604.1 GCA_027451455.1 Planctomycetales bacterium
CGACCGGTTCGCCCATCGGGCCGCGGACCGTGGTTTCGCGCCAGGTCCCGCCCGTCGACGCCACCAGCGCAGCGACGGTCCCCTCGCCGCCGTCGGCCATCGGCGCGCGGTCGATCGTCGCGGAGGGCGCAGCGCGGGTGACTCCGCGCGCCATGGCCTCCGCAGCCGCCGACGCCGACAGACTCCCCTTGAACTTGTCCGGGGCGATCACCACCCGCATCATCTGGTCGCCGAGCCTGGTGCATGGGCCGCGCGGGCCCGGTCGCCGAGTCCCCACCCCGGGGAGTCGCGACCGTCGAGCTTAGTCGATCGGACCGGTTCGTCCAACCGCCCAGCCCCACGCCTGATCGATCAGGCCGCACCAGCCTCGTAGCTCCGCGACGTCGACTGCGGCACCTCGAAGGCAATCTCCTCACGCTGAACCGAGACATCGTCGGGCGCGTGAATGCCAATCCGGACCGAGTTGCGGTCAATCTTGACGATGGTGATCCGAACGTCCGGGCCAATGTGGAAAGCCTGGCCGAGCTTCCTGCTCAGGACCAACATGTTTCGCTCCTCCTTGAGTCGAAATCGAGGCCGGATGTGAGGCAGGCATCGCCTGCCCGCGGTTCTCCTTGATTCGTTCGTCGGAACCCAATGGTTCGGGGCGACGCCGTCACCCCAGAATCTCACATCCCTGAACCTGCGGAATCAGAGAATTGCACCTTCCATGCCAAGCGACATTCCATTCCCGCCCGGTCCGCGAATCACCAGAAAAAAGCCCCCATCCTTGTCCGTTTATGACGAGAGGTTTGCCCGGAATACGCCGGTTGCCCGGCCCCTCCTGTAAAATCGACGACAAATTGTAAAAATGACCTGAAGTCCGCCCCTTGGTCCATCCGTTTTCTACCATCGCTTGTAAAATAGGCTCGCGCGTCGGAAATCTGGAGGAGCTGGGCATTCTTGGGAGCCATCGGATGCAGCCGGAGTCCCCGGAAGGGGTGGTCTCGGGGCGAGGGTCGGTCGGGATTCCGGTCGGCGGGCTCCTGGTCGCGATGCTGGCCTGGCTCTGGCCGATCGGAATCGGCGGGCGGATGCCGGTCGGGGGAGACGTCACCCAGTTCTTTCTGGGCCTGATGGGATTCCTCGCGCAGGCGCTCCGGGCGGGGGAACTGCCGGTCTGGAACGATCTCTGGGGCTTTGGATTCCCGGGATTGGCCGAGAGCCAGATGGGCGTCTTCTACCCGCCGCATCTTCTGCTTTATCGATCGTTGTCGACCGAGGCCGCTTATGTCGCCAGCCTGGTCGGGCACACGATCTGGGGCACGCTCGGGACATTCTGGGCGGCTCGTCGGATGGGCATCTCGCCGGCGGGGTCGGCATTGGCGGCGTTCGCCTGGTCGACCTCGGGCTTCTTCGTGATCCACCTGGCGCACCCCTGGGGATACACGACCGGCTCCTGGATGCCCTGGGCGTGGGGGCTCGGCTGGTCGATCCTTCAGGGGGGCGACCGCGGCCGGATGGCACGCGCCCGTCCGTTCGGGCTGAGTCTCGTTCTGGTGATGCAGTTGCTCCCCGGACATTTTCAGATCGCGTTTCAGACGCAGGTCGGGCTTGGATTGATGGTGGCCTGGGCGATGATCCGTCGGCTGGCGGATCGTCGTGATCGCGAGACAGCGACGGAGGCACCAGCGCCAGCACCAGCACCAGCACCGGCTCCGACATTCCGGCGCGGGGCGGCGGTGGTCCTCTCGATCGCGCTGGCGTTTCCGATGGCTGCGATGCAGCTTGTCCCGACGGCCCGACTTGCCGGGATGGCCGTCGGCCAGCGCGATTTCGAGTATCTCTCCGGGTTCGCCGAGACGCCGGTCCACCTGGTCAACCTGGTGGCGCCTGGTCTTTTCCATCGAGAGCCGGGCTGGCGGCCCGTCGCCTGGGACCCGTTCCACACCTCGCCTGAGGAGTGCCTGATCTACGTCGGACTCGTCCCGCTCTTTCTGGCGGTGATGGCGATCCTGCGCGAGTTCCGCCGCGATCCGGCCGTCCGGCTGCTGACGATCCTCGCCGCCGCGACGCTCCTCCTCAGCCTCGGTCCGTTCGTCCCGGGTTTCCGGGGTCTGATCGTGCTGCCGGGCTTCTCGTTCTTCCGGGGTCCCTCGCGGTGGACCGTCGCCACGTCGATGGCCCTGGCGATCCTCGCGGGCAAGGGGTTCGATCGATGGCGGGAGTGGTCGCGGCCGGGCCGATCGATCCGTCGTCTGACAATCGCCGCCGCGCTGGGTGTTCTCGTCGTCCTGGCCCTGATCGAACTGGCCGTCTGGAGCACCGATCGAGAGGGCGTGCCGGCGGTCGCGGCCGGGTTCGACCGGGCCTTCCGGGCGATGCCCTGGTACGGCGACCCCAGCCTCGAGAAGCCGGATCCGCGCTTCGCCGACGTGATGGCCTCGGCACGCCGGCCGATGGGCGACCCGCATGTCCCCCCTGAGTTACCCGCGTCGGTCGTGCTCCGGAAGACGGTGAAGCCGAGGAGCCTGGTCGGGAGCCGGTGGTCGATCTACGCCCGAGAGCTGGGCGAGACGGCCGCGGTACTGGTCCTGATCGGCCTCCTTCTCGGGACCGATCGCGCCGGCGATCGACGGACCCGATCGGCCCCGGCGCTCTTGCTCCTGCTGACCTTTCTGGACCTCTGGACACTCGGCCGGCACCGATTGCTCGACACCGGGCCCATCCGTCCGATAACCGAGCAGAGTCCGGTCCTCGCCCGGCTGGCCGACGAGCCGCGCGGCTCTCGGGTGATCTCGGGCCTGGGGAACCTTCCGATGCTCGTCGGTTCCGCGCCGACGCTCGCGTATCGGACCCTGAATCTTCCGGCCGCCGACGTGATGGCGACGGCCTCGATGAGCGATCCCTCGGATTCGACGACCCTCTCGGCGATCCGGGCGTCCGGAACGCGAATGCGGCTCTTCCCTCCCATCGAGATCCGCGTTCGGGGGTTGCTCCGGCGCGCCGAGGCTCCCGGCGAGCCGATCGACGACCCAGTCCTCGCTCGATGGATCTACGGCGCCGACTGGGTCGCGGAGCAGGGGGACTGGGTGAACCGCTTCCGGCTCTGGCGGTGCAACGACCTTCCGGCACGCGCCTGGTTCCTCCCCGCGTCCGACGATGAGACCGACTCGATCCTCAGCAACTGGAACGGCGACCCCGCCCGGCTGGCCACGCTCCTGGAGCAGGCCGAGCCGCTCCTCGCCCAGTCGTCCAGGCCCGAGGACTGGACGGTCGAGGTCGAGGCCGGCGTGGACGGCTGGGTGATCCTCTCTCGGCTCGACGACCCGCAGTGGCAGGCGCGCTGGATGGCGGCGGGCGGTCGGATGGAGGTCCCGGCCCGGATCCGACCCGCCTTCCGTCGGCCGAAGGACGACGTCGGCGGATGGCAGGCGATTCCGATCCCGGCGCCCGGGCGGTGGACCCTCCGCCTGACCTACGACCCGGCCGACCTTCGCGAGGGGCTGGCCATCGCGATCGTCGGCTGGTCCGGCTGGGTCCTCTGCGGACTGGCCGCCGCTCTCCGCCGAAGCCCCTCCGCTTGAAATCCGGGAATTCGCGATAAGATGAGGATCGAATCGTCCCGCGGCCTTCGCGGGCCGGGTTGTTCGCTCCGCGAAGACGGGAGAGATGATCGATGTCGAGAACGGGCGTGGCGATCGTGGGAGCTTCGGGATATGCAGCGCGCGAATTGATCCGGCTCCTGCTGAATCACCCGGCGGTGAGAATCGCGGCGGCGACCTCCCGACAGGATGAGTCGCCTCGGTTAGAGACCCTCCACCCGAGCCTGGCGCGTCGGATCGACCTGGCCTGCGAGCCGTTCAACGCCGACCGAATCGCCGAGAAGGCGTCGATCGCCTTCCTCGCCCTCCCGCACACGGCGAGCCTGGAAGTCACGCCCGACCTCCGCCGACGACGTCGCGATGCTCCTGCGGGGTGTCCTGCCCGCCGACCCGCTCCGCGCCGTCGGCTGAGGCCGCTTCGTCGACACGCATGCCCCGCGATGCGCCGGCGCGAGCGG
>DAIDJI010000605.1 GCA_027451455.1 Planctomycetales bacterium
AGGCGGCCCGCGAGGCGGCCCGCCGCGCCCAGTGCACCAACAATCTCAAGCAGATTGGTCTGGCCTGTCACAACTACCTGACTGCCTTCCACTGCCTCCCCTTCGGCAAGGGGGCCAGCTACAACCTGACCGTGCCCGGAACCGTCTATTACGCCCGATGGTCCACCCATAGCCAGCTCTTGATGTATATCGAGCAGGGAACTTTGTTCAATAGCATCAATTTCGCCCTGGCTCCCGAGACGCCCGGCATGGCAGGCGACGTGCCCTTCATGCCGCCATTTCAGAACACGAATCGGGCCAACGCGACGGCGTCTCGGGTGCAGGTGTCGACCTTCCTCTGTCCGACCGATGGGGCACCACCCACTCCCGGCTGGCCCGGGGCCAACAATTACCTGGGTAACATGGAGACCTGGGCCTGTGACCTCGGCGACAACAATCGATCCACCGTGGACCCCACCACCGCGCCCCACGGGATCTTCTATTACTGGAGCTCGGTGAAACTGGCGAACATCACCGACGGCACGAGCAACACCGCGTTCTTCAGCGAGAAACTCCGCGGGACCGGAATGCGCGACGCGGACGCCCGATCCGACTCGCTGATCATGTCGTCGCCGACCTCGATGAACGCCACCTACCTGACCTGCACCAGCACGCCGACGACCGCCCTGCGTCTCACCCACGCCCAGGGCGCGAGCTGGGTCATGGGCGAGATGTGCTGCACTCAGTACAACCACGTCTCGACACCGAACAAAAAGACCTGCGCAGGGCTCGGCTTCGCCGACAACAACATGGTGAACATGCCCATGCAGGTTCCACCGTCGAGCAATCACCCGGGCGGGGTGAATGTTCTGTTCGGCGACGGCAGCGTCAAGTTCGTCAAGGACACCGTCTCGCTGATCTCCTGGCGAGCCGTGGGGACGCGAGACGGCGGCGAGACCATCTCCTCAGATTCTTATTGATGAGGTGATTGAACATGCAAGTCTTCCACAAGACGCGGGCACTCGCGATGCTGGCCCTTTTGACGAGCCTTCTCCTGGCGGCCAGCGGCTGCGGCGACGCAAGGAGCGAGGCCCTTCCGTCCGACGAATCGGCCCGGACCGCGCTCGACCTGGCCCTCTCATCCTGGCGCGACGGCAAGAAGCCCGGGCCGATCGCGGGCACCACACCCCCGGCCGAGATCCATGACTCCCGATGGAGCCTCGGCGATCGCCTCGCGTCGTTCGAGATTCTGGACGAGGAGAAGAACGGCGCCGAGATGAAGTTCAACGTCCGGCTTACGCTCGCTAAGCCGGCGGGCGTTCAAGAGGTGAAGTATTACGTCCTCGGCCGCGACCCGGTAATGATCTTCCGCGACGAGGACTACGCCCGGAACATCAACATGGATAACGGTCCGAGTCTGAACGGGGGCGGGAATGCGAGGAAACGGCGATCGAGGTGAGGTTCGAGCCTGGCTCGTCGCCTCCCTGGCGATGCTCGCCCCGTCGTGTGATCCGGGGCCGACTCCCAAGGCGCCGAGCCTGTTGCCCGAGCCGGGTGCCGCGCGCCGGGCCGTCGAGGACGCCCTGGGAGAATGGAGGGCCTCGCCCGCGACGGATCTCTCGGCGCCCGGGCGATCCCTGATCTTCGTCGACCGCCAGCGAGAGCCGGGCCAGCGGCTTGTCGAGTTCGCCGTCCTGGGAGAGTCGGAAGTTGACAACTGTCGGCGGTTCGTCGTCCGGCTCTCGCTCGAAGGGCCGGACGCGACGGCCCTGGTTGCGTATTACGTCTTCGGCAAGGACCCGATCTGGGTCTATCGCGCCGAGGATTTCGAGATGATGATGCACATGGATATGGCCCCCGACGACCCGCCCGCACCGGCCGGTGCCCGAGGAGGTTGAACGTTATGCCGGGCATTCGAGAGGTGAAGGCCCGCGCGGTCGGGTCGTGGGCGCGGTCGGCCTTCCGGTTGGCGGAGGTCCGGCTCCGGATTCCGATCGTGCTTGTGGCCGCTGCGGTGGTCGTCGGCCGATGGGAGTCGATCCGCAACCACTGGGATCGGATCACCCGGGGCGTCGCTGTCGAGGAGCTTGCGAAGCGGCCCGTTTCGAGCGATACCGAGTATTTCTGCCCGATGGATCCCGGAGTCGTCTCCAACGGGCCGGGTCGGTGCGGCGTCTGCAACATGGGGCTGGTCCGGCGGTTCCGGGGCGAGGCGGTGATGCTCCCAGATGGGGTCGTCGCGCGGATGCAGCTTTCGCCCTATCGCATCCAGCTCGCGGGCGTTCAAACCGCGCCCCTGGGCCACCTCCCGCTGGAGCGGGAATGGCGGGCCTCGGCGGTCGCCTCGCGATCGGGCGAGGTGGTCCTGGCCACCGCTGAACTCCCGGCGCGACGGGTTCCGTGGATCGAGGAAGGCCAGGCGGTCGAGGTCTCGTCCGACGACCTTCCCGGACAGGGTCCACTCGCCGGCCGAATCCGCTCGATCGCCCGCGAATCCGAGGACGGCCGCGAATCGGTCCGCGTCGCCGTCGCGATCGAGAACCCGCCCCAGGCGCTCCGAGGCGGGATGATCGTCGTGCTGAGGTTTCGCGTCGCGGTGGCGAAGCTCGATCCGTTCCGCGATCAGCCGCGCCAACCCCCTGCCCTGAAGCCGGGAGAACCCAACCGCATTTACTTATGCCATAATCACCCGGAGACGATCGCCCTGAGTCCGGGTCACTGTCCGATCGACGGCAACCCGCGGATGTCGGCCAGGCTCGACCCGCTCGATCGGGTCCGGTGGTGGTGCCCGATGCATCCGGACGTCCAGGCGGAGGCGCCGGGCGCCTCGTGCGAGAAATGCGGCGGGATGGCCCTGAAGTCCCGGATCGTCCATTACGCGCCGGAGGGGCAGGTGCTCGCCGTTCCTCAATCGGCGGTTATCGATACCGGCAATCGGAAGGTTGTTTACGTCGAGGGGATGCCCGGAATGTTCGATGGGATCGAGGTGAGGCTCGGTCCGAGGTGCGGCGTGTTTTATCCGGTGATCGGCGGGTTGGAGCCTGGCCAGGCGGTCGTGGTCTCGGGCGCCTTTCTGCTCGACGCCGAGACGCGGCTCAATCCGGCGCTCGCCTCGTCCTACTTCGGCGCCGGCGGGAACCGCCGTGCGACCGCCGAGCCGAATCCCGAGGAGGCAGCCGACGACCCGATCGCGGCACTCTCGCCGCCGGACCGCTGCGGCGCGTCGGCAGCGAACGTGCCCCGTGACCGGGAAGGACCTGGGCTCGATGGGGACGCCGGTGCGTCTCGTCGTTTCGGGGCGGACGGTCTTCCTCTGCTGCTCCGGTTGCGAGGCGAAACTCCGTCGCGAACCGGGGAAGTACCTGGCGAAGGTCCCGGCTCCGGCCGAGGTTTCCCCAGGGCCGCATCCCGAAGCGAGAGGGTCGAGATGATCGAGGCGATCATCACGTATTCGATCCGGCATCGGGTTGCCGTGATCGCGTCGGCGGTCGTGCTGGCCGTTCTCGGCGCCTGGGCCCTCGCGGAAACGCCGGTCGATGCGATTCCGGATCTCTCCGAGAACCAGGTGATCGTCCAGACGGACTGGAAGGGGCATGGCCCCCGTGAGATCGAGGACCAGGTGACCTACCCGCTGACGCTCGGCCTGCGTGGGATCGACGGTGTCCGCGTGGTCCGGTCGTCGAGCGAGGTTGGCTTCTCGACGATCAACGTGATTTTCGAGGACGGGATCGCGAGTGCCGAGGCGAGGCGGCGGGTGGCCGACCGGCTCGCCCGGGTGCGTGGCGAGATGCCGGCCGGGGTCTCGCCCGCGCTGGGCCCCGACGCAGCGGCGACGGGCCAGATATTCTGGTACACGGTTGAGGGCGGCGGGCTCGACCTGGGTCGTCTCCGGGCCCTGCAAGACTGGTACGTTGGCCCGCAGATCGGCTCGGTTCCGGGCGTTGCGGAGGTTGCGAGCGTCGGCGGGCTCCCGATTGAGTACGAGGTCGCACCTGATCCCGATCGGCTTCGCCTCTTCGGGGTGAAGCTGAGCGAGATCACGGAGGCGATCGCCGCCTCGA
>DAIDJI010000606.1 GCA_027451455.1 Planctomycetales bacterium
GGGAAGAAGCGGTGCGTGACACAACTGCGATCGCGGCGAACCATGAGGAGGACAGCCGATGTGGAATCGACGTGAGTGGCTGGGGGCCCTGGGGACCAGCGCGACGGGGATGGCCCTGCTGGCTGGCCGATCCGAGGCCGCCGAGGAACACGGCGAGCACGAGACTCCGGAACATTCCGCTCTGATGAAGGAATGCGCCGAAGCCTGCGGCCATTGCGAGGCCGCCTGCAACGAGGCGTTTCACCATTGCCTTGGTGAGTCCGGCTCGGGAAAGGCCGAGCACGCCCGGATGGCACAAATGGTCATCGACTGCGCGGCATTTTGCACCCTCTCTTCGGCCATGATCTCCCGGCACAGTACCCTGATGACCACCTCGTGCCACGCCTGCGCTGAGGCCTGCGATAAATGCGCAGAGGTTTGCTCGCCGCACGCCTCGAGCGACGTCATGAGGCACTGCGTCGAATCCTGCAAGAAGTGCGCGGAGACCTGCCGCAAGATGATCAAGGGTGTCGGACACCACGGTTAAGCCCGACAGACGGAAATCCGACGATTCGGAGGAACCACGAAAAACACGAAGAACACGAAAGGAAAGACACTCAGCCCGATTCCATCAACAGGAATCCGGGATCAAGAGCTTTGCGATTGCGCACATGCCTGCTGTCCCTTTTTCAGAGAATGTGCTGCCGATTTTCCGATCGATTTCGTGCGCTTCGTGTTTTTCTTGGTTTCTCCGGGTCTTCCTGACCCGTCGTTTCTCGGGATCGGCCCGGAGATTGTGCGGGGGGGAGCGACCTGATAAACTAGGTTTGGTCGTGACGTCGAAGTCCGAGACCCTCCCGAGCCCCCATTTGGCCCGCACCATGAGCCCGAGATCGGATGCGTCCCCCGCCCTCTCCCGATGGGCGAGCGTCGAATGCCCGGCCCCCCTGGAACCTCGCCCGGCGATCAGTCACGTCCTGTTCGACTTTGACGGCACGCTCTCACTGATCCGGCAGGGATGGCCAGAGGTCATGGTGCCGATGTTTGTCGAGGCGCTTCCTCGACTGGAGAGCGAGACCGACGAGACGCTGCGCGAGCTGGTTCTCGACGACATCATGCGGCTCAACGGCAAGCAGACGATCTACCAGATGATCCAGCTTGCCGACCGGGTCCGCGAGCGGGGCGGCGAGCCGTCCGATCCGCTCTGGTACAAGCACGAGTATCTCCGCCGGCTCGATCGCCACATCGCCGCGAGGACCGAGGGGCTCTCGACGAGGGCGACCGCCCCGGATGACCTTCTCGTCCACGGCGCCCGGGCGTTGCTGGAGCATTTGCGAGGGCTAGGGCTCTCGCTCTACCTGGCGAGCGGGACGGACGAGTATGCCGTGAAGCGCGAGGCCGAGCTGCTCGACGTCGCCCAGTATTTCGACGGTGGAATTCACGGTGCCGTCGACGATTACAAGACGTTCTCGAAAAAAATTGTGATCGAGCGCATCATCCGCGAGCATGGGATTCACGGCGGTCAATTGCTTGCCTTCGGCGACGGCTACGTCGAGATTGAGAACACGAAGGAGGCAGGCGGGCTGGCGGTCGCTGTCGCGAGCGACGAGGCCAACAACGGCTCGGGGCGAGTCGACCCGTGGAAGCGGGAGCGGCTGCTCGGCGTTGGTGCCGATGCCGTGATCCCTGACTTCCGCGAGGCCATCTCCCTGGTCGATTACCTGCTCGGCCGCTGAACGCCGAGTCGAGGAGCGTATTGTGCCCGTCGAGCCGCTCGACCTGTCGAAGCTGCGGACCCGCCCGCTCGTTGAGCGGAGGAGCCTCACCCGGGCCGACGAGATCCTCGTCGCCCCCGACGCACCACCGCCCCCCTGCTCTGAGGCCGCGGCCCGGTCGGCCGCCGAGGCGGCGGAGGCGATCCGGGCGGCGAGAAAGCGAGGCGCCTCGGTCGTCTTGATCTACGGCGCTCACCTGCTTCGCAACGGAGCGGCCCGGATTCTCGACCGATTGATGGCGGGCGGGTGGATCACCCATCTGGCAACCAACGGGGCCGGGACCATCCACGACTGGGAATACGCCTGGCTCGGCGCCTCGACCGAATCGGTCGAGGAGAACGTCGCGACCGGCTCGTTCGGGTCGTGGAATGAAACCGCGACAAATATTCATATGGCGTTGATGTCTGGGGCGCTCGACGGGCTGGGGTACGGCCGGTCGCTCGGTCGGTTCATCCTCGAGGACGGCGCGACGCTTCCGCATCCCGACGAGCTTGCCTCGGCGATCGCCGAGGATCCGCGGCATCCGCTTGCCGCGGCCCGAGCGGATTTGGTCCGGTCGATGGAGTCGATGGGATGGGGCTCGGGGCGGATTGTCGTCGAACATCGGTGGAAGCACGCCTCGATTCTTGCCCAGGCGTATCGGCACGGCGTCCCGATGACGGTGCATCCTGGGATCGGTTACGATATCATCGCGAACCATCCGGCCTTCCATGGCGCGGCGATCGGGAGGGCGGCGGGGCTCGACTTCCGCCTCTTCGCCGGATCGCTCCGCGATCTGAGCGGCGGTGTGGTGCTTTCTATTGGCTCGGCGATCATGGGTCCACAGGTCTTCGAGAAAGCCCTGAGCTGCGTGAACAACCTCCGGCTTCAGGAGGGACTCGACGTCGTGCGCGATCATGCGTTCTACGTGGTTGACCTCCAGGACGGCGGCGGCTGGGACTGGACGAAGGGGGAACCGCCGAAGACGAATCCCGCGTATTACCTTCGATTCTGCAAGAGTTATTCTCGGATGGGCGGGGCGCTGAATTACGTTCAGTCTGACAACCTGGCGTTCGTGCATCGGGTCGCCCGGGAGCTCTCCCAGTCATGAGCGGCACGCGGTTCCGGGCCATCACGTCGCGATACGAGGCCCTCCGGGTGGCGATCGTGGGCGACTTCTTCCTCGATCGCTACTTGCACATCGATCCGAGGCGCTCCGAGAGATCGATCGAGACCGGGCTGGAAGTGCATAACGTGGTCGAGGTCCGCCCACAACCCGGCGCGGCCGGGACGATCCTGAACAACCTCAAGGCGCTGGGGGTCGGGCAGGTCCGGCCGGTCGGCTTCTGCGGGGAAGACGGCGAGGGCTACGAACTCCGGCGGGCACTCGCCCAGTATCACGGGGTGGTCCTCGACGACTTCCTCACCGTGGACTCGCGACGGACGCCGGTCTACTGCAAGCCGATGGTGATCGAGCCCGATCGGCCGCCCCGCGAGCTGAACCGATTCGACTCGAAGAACTGGGGACCGACACCATCCCATCTGGCGCGCGACCTCGCCGAGCGAGTCCGGGCCCTGGCAGGACGGGTGGATGCGATCATCCTGATGGACCAGGTCGACCGGGACGGGACGGGTGTGGTCACGGGTCCAGTGCGTGAGGCGGCCTCATCGGTCGCCGAGGGACGATCGGGCCCGATCGTCCTGGCCGACAGCCGCCGGGGGCTGGCCGACTTCCCTCCGCTCGGATTCAAGATGAACGCCGATGAGCTGGCACGGATGACGGGCGAAATGTGCTCCGACGTCGATCAGGTAAAACGGCGAGCGGCCGACCTGGCCGAGCGGAACCGGCATCCGGTCTTCGTGAGCCTGGCGGAGCGGGGGATTGTCGGAGCCGGTCCAGGCTCGCCGCCCGAACACGTTCCCGCGCTGGCGGTCCAGGGACCGATCGACATCGTAGGGGCGGGCGACGCGGTCTCGGCGAACCTGGTCGCTGCCTTGGCATCAGGGGCCTCGATCGTCGAAGCAATGCGAATCGCGATGGCCGCTGCCTCGATCGTGAGTCACCAACTCGGAACGACCGGCACAGCCTCCGTCGCCGAGATCGGCGATCGCGTCGGGCTGTCCTCGACGCCGTGCTGGAAGCGCATCCAGCGGCTGGAGGCCGATGGCGTCATCCTGCGCCGGGTCGCGCTGGTCGACCAGAACAAGATCGGGCTCGGCATGACGGTCTTCGTGTCGGTCGAAAGTGCCGATCATTCGGAAGGCTGGCTGCGCAAATTCGCCGACGCCGTCAGCGCGATGCCGGAGG
>DAIDJI010000607.1 GCA_027451455.1 Planctomycetales bacterium
ATCATAAATTCTGTATCTTGAATACAGGATTTGGGCGGGGAGACATGCGGCTCTCGTTGCCGAAGGATGACTCGCTGCAGACCTTGCTGTACCTGGCGAGGTGGATCAGGCGAGCGGCGATGCCGGATGTCTCGGTTTTTCATGGGATCTCGGGTCGCTCGACCCCGTGACCCTGCAAAGCCTGCTCTCGGAACGACTCGAACTCTCGATTCTTCAGAACCGATCCGGGGCATCGCATCGCGGGCAACCCGGAGGGTTCGTCGTGCGCGCCTTGGGGAGGTTCGCGACCCCGGGCGCTGGTTTCTCCTCTCTCGCATGACCATCGGAGCAAGCTCGAAGATGAAGATGCAGAAGCATGGGCGGATGGTGTTCGCGGGGTCGATCGGCCTGGCTGTTCTGGCGGCGGCCGTTGCCGGAGTTCGGCCGACCCAGGCGCAAGAGCCGACCGCGAAGGATCCGGCCCTGGAGCGGACTCGCGAGCAGGTCAAGATGCTCGATGATCTGTACAAAAACGCGGTCGTCTCGATCACGAAGAACTACGTCAACAAGCAGGACGATCGCCCCGCGGCCATGATCGCGAAGGACGTTTTCGCGGCGATGGAGAAGAAGGGTTGGCATTCGGCCCGGCTGATCGACGCGACCGGCGACCCGATGAACGAGGAGAACGCGGCGAAGTCGGATTTTGAAAAGGAGGCATTTCGCCGCATCCGTGCCGGCGAGGTGTACTTTGAGCGTGTGGTCGGCGAGGGGAAGGACCGGCGGCTCGAGATTGCCACGGCGGTCCCGGTCGTGATGAAGCAGTGCGGCGCCTGCCACGGCGGACGCAAGGTCGGCGACGTCCTGGGCTTCATCCGGTACGACGTCCCCGTCCGTTGAGCCGGAATCCCATCCGGAGCAACCACGAAAAACACGAAGGGCACGAAAGGGGATTCCTCTCCCGGGTTCCCGGTTTCGTGTCCTTCGTGTTTTTCGTGGTTACTCCTGGTGGTTTCCCGAGGGGCGGGCGGCGAAGTCGGATCGTTCCGTCGAGATTTCTGGGGTAGAATACGGACGTCGTGTCCCGGTTCGGGGCGCGAACGACCCCGCGAGGCCCGACGATGTCGATCGCATCCGCGAGTTCCTCGAAGACCGCCCAGCTCCGGCTCGGGCCCCGCTCGGCCGGGATGCTGCTCACGCCGGACGAGTTCGACCGCGCACATTACGTCGAAGGCTGGCGCTATGAGTTGATTCATGGAGTTCTCGTCGTGTCGCCGACGCCCTCTCGTCAGGAACGCGATTCCAACGAGAGGCTCGCTAACTGGCTGATCCGGTATCAGTCCATTCATCCCCAGGGGCGGGCCCTCGACCTGACCCTGTACGAGGAAGAAATCGAGACCCGGGGCGGCCAGGACCGTCGACGCCTCGATCGGGCGATCTGGGCGGGGCTCGGGCGACTCCCCGAGAAGGGCGAAATCCCGACGATCGCTGTTGAGTTCGTCTCCGAGGGGAAGGTGAACCAGGAGCGCGATTATGTCGTCAAGCGGGCCGAGTACCGCGAGGCCGGCATCTGCGCTTACTGGGTGATCGACCGGTTCCAGCGCACGCTGACCTCCTACGGTTTCTCCAGCAAGTCGGACGATGTGCAGGTCTTCGCCGAGGGACAGACATTTGAATCGCCGCTCTTGCCGGGGTTCGTGCTCGACCTGAAGGAACTGTTTTCTTACGCCGATCGATGGTCGGAGAAGAAGCGACGGGGCGACTGAAGCATGACGACCGAGAGCGAGACGGGGCGGGCGCCGATCGTCGGCGTGGTGATGGGGAGCCAGTCGGACTGGGAGACGATGCGGCACGCCGTCGAGGTGCTGAACTTGCTGGGCGTCCCGTGTGAGGCTCGGATCGTCTCGGCGCACCGGACGCCCGATCGCCTCGTCCAGTACGCGCGCGAGGCCGAGGGGCGCGGGCTGCAAGTGCTGATCGCCGGGGCCGGCGGCGCGGCCCATTTGCCGGGGATGCTGGCGTCGATGACGATCCTGCCCGTGCTGGGCGTCCCGGTCGAGAGCAAGGTTTTGCGCGGGGTGGATTCGCTCCTCTCGATCGTGCAGATGCCGAGGGGAGTCCCGGTCGGAACGCTCGCAATCGGCGCCGCGGGTGCCGCGAATGCGGGGCTTCTGGCCGCCGCGATCCTGGCCCGGCAGGACCCCGCGCTCCGCGAGGCACTGGCCCGGTTCCGCCAGGCCCAGACCGACGCCGTGGGAGAGACGCCCGGATGAGTCACCGACCCGATCCCGATCGCCCCGAAGCCCCGCCGCTGTTCCCGCCGGCCTCGCTCGGCGTCATCGGCGGTGGCCAGCTTGGCCGGATGTTCCTCCAGGCGGCTCAGCGGATGGGATACCGCGCTGGCGTTCTGGCCGAGCACGAGGACGCGCCCGGGGCTCAGGTCGCGCACTGGTCGGTCGTCGGGCGCGATCAGGACGTCGCGACCCTCCGAGCTTTTCGCGACCGGGCCGAGGCGGTGACGGTTGAGTTCGAGAACGTCTCGGCACCGGCGCTTCGGTGGCTCTCTCGGTTCCGACCGGTCCGGCCGGGCTGGAAGACGGTCTGGACGGCGCAGAACCGACTGCGCGAGAAGGCGTTCCTGACCCGGCACGGCATCCCGCACGCTCCCTGGCGTCCGGTGCGGAGCGTGGAGGAAGTGCAGGCCGCCGTCCGGGTGCTGGGCCTGCCGATGATCCTCAAGACGGCGGCCTCGGGCTACGACGGCAAGGGGCAGATCCGGGTCGACGCGGCCTGTCGGGCCGCCGCCGCCTGGGACGACCTCGGCCGCGCGGCCTGTGTCGCGGAGGGGTGGGTCGACTTCGTCGCCGAGGCGTCGGTGGTGGTCGCTCGAGGTCGCGACGGCCGAGCCGCCTGCTATCCGCTGGCGCTCAATCGCCACGATCGCCACATCCTCGACACGACGGTGATGCCGGCGCCGGTCGGGCCGGTCGTGGCGATGGAGGCGCGCGAGATGGCGCTCGGCGTCGCGCAGGCGCTGGAGACGATCGGCGTGCTTTGCGTCGAGTTTTTCCTGGGCCGCGATGGCCGTTTGCTGGTCAACGAGATCGCACCCCGCCCGCACAACTCGGGTCATCTGACGATCGAGGCCGCCCCGGCGAGCCAGTTCGAGCAGCAGGTGCGCGCGGTCTGCGGGCTCCCGCTGGGCGGGACGGATCTGGCCCGTCCCGCGGCGATGGTGAACCTGCTGGGTGACCTCTGGATTCAGGCCGGGGGCGAACCAAGGTGGGATTTCGCCCTCGCCCACGACCCGGGCGTCTCGCTCCACCTCTACGGGAAGCAGGACCCCGCCCCCGGCCGCAAGATGGGTCACCTCACCGTCCTCGACCCCGACCCCGAATCGGCCCTGTTCCGGGCCCTGGCGGCGAGGGCTTGTGTTCTTGGAAAGATGTAATTGGTTATTAGTAATTGGTTATTAGTAATTGGTTATTAGTAATTGGTAATTGGTAATTGGTGGCTTTCGCTTATCGATGGTGCCCTCGATCGCCCCGTCTCACCAGTCGGCAACGCATTGAAAGCTGTGGAATTTGCGAATACTCAATTACTAGTTACCAATAACAAATTATAAAGAACTAATTACCAATTACTAATGACAAATAACTAATGACAAACTTCGCCCATCCCGGATGGTTCTGGCTGCTGGTGCTGGTTCCGGTGCCGATCCTGCTGGAGCGGTATCGGCCGA
The DNA here is from genome assembly GCA_027451455.1 of Planctomycetales bacterium. Taxonomy (GTDB): domain Bacteria; phylum Planctomycetota; class Planctomycetia; order Isosphaerales; family Isosphaeraceae; genus JAKAUH01. The sequence continues at coordinate 3,719 of DAIDJI010000607.1, forward strand.
GGGTGGCGTGGCCGGGATTTGCGGGGTTCGGACCGAGGGGTCGTCCGGGGTGGACGTGGTTTCGGTGGTTGCCGCCACTTCTGCGAGGGCTGGCGATCGCGGCGGTCGCGGCGGGGCTGGCCCGGCCGCGGACGGTCGGCGGCGAGACGCGGATTGCCGGCAAGGGTGTCGCGATTGTGGTGGCGCTCGATCGCAGCTCGAGCATGAAGACGGTGGATTTCCCGGCCGACGGCGGTCTGCGGACGATCTCTCGACTCGCTGCCGCCCGGTCGACGTTCGCCCGGTTCGTCGTCGGACGGCCCGACGACCTGATCGGCCTGGT
>DAIDJI010000608.1 GCA_027451455.1 Planctomycetales bacterium
GCGCATTCTCGACGAGTATCCGGCGCATCGCTTCCGCCGCGGCTGCAAAGAAATGTCCGCGGTTTTGCCAGCGCATGTCGTCGGCAGGGCCAACCAGGCGCAGGTAAGCCTCGTGAACGAGAGCCGTCGCCTGGAGCGTCTGACCGGGGTTTTCCCGGGCCAGCTTCTGCGCCGCCAGCTTGCGCAGTTCCTTGTAGACCAAAGGCAGCAACTGCCCCGCCGCAGCGAGGTTGCCCTCTTCCATTTCGCTCAGGATTCGGGTCGTGTCCTTCATGACCACAATGATACCCACGAAGCTGGAAGTCATCGATGTGTCTGAACGCCTGATGCGCTTTGGTTCGAGTCCCCTGCATTTCACTTCGGGCGAAGCGGCCTCGTCAATAGCATGGGCACACGCATTTTCCCCCTCGCGGGATCGCCCGGAACGTAGAAAGCTGAGTCCGTGTCATGATCGCCCAGAGGACAAGGGACGCCGCGGGCATGGTGACAGTCCCTGGTTTCGCGGACCGAAGTCGCTCAGGAACTGTGGTCGTCCAGGGGAAGGGAATGAACCCAAAACTCCCGGCGGCACAACAGATCAAGCCCAACCACCTGACGTGGCGTATCTTGCTATCCACCAGGGAGATACGGAAGTCTTTCGATTCTCCGGCAACACAATGATCAACCTGTCCGGGTGTCGTCATCGATGCGGGAACGGCCGCCGCCCGTCCAGCACGTTGAGCGGACGAGAAACCATTCTGGCCTGGCTGGATTCGGTTTTTCCTGATAACGTAGGGATCCCGCGATTTGCCGGATGGCATGCGGCGTGCTTATAATAGGTCGGAGGGTCGGGTGTTGACCCGATCATCTCTGCGGTTGCAGGGACGGTGAGGAACGCGGTCGTCGGCGAGTGACTGCAAGGGTCGTGCGCCCGATCGCGAGACGGTCCACGAAGATTCCCCCACTTCGCCGTCCCGTCTGCGGCCCGAGCGACCCGTCCGGGGTCTGAGGTAGGGAATCGCGATGGCACTCCCCAAGGTCGTGATTGTCGGGCGGCCGAACGTCGGCAAATCCTCGCTGTTCAACTGGCTCGCGGGCCGGAAGATCGCGATCGTCGACAACTTCGCCGGCGTGACTCGCGACCGCGTCGGCACGCTGATCCAGCTTGGTGACGACCTCGAGCCCCGGTTCGTCGAGCTGATGGATACCGGCGGGATCGGGATGGTCGACCGCGACGACCTCAGCGTCGACGTCGAGCGGCAGATCGATACCGCGATGAACGAGGCCGACCTGATCCTCTTCGTCGTGGATATCCGCGACGGCGTGATGCCGCTCGACGAGGACGTCGCCCAGCGCCTCCGCTACCTCAAGACGCCCGTCATCCTCGTGATGAACAAGGCCGACCACCCCGATTTCGACAACCGGGGCGCTGAGTTCTACAAGCTCGGCCGCGGCAAGCCGATCGCCGTCTCGGCGCAGCAGAACCGGAACAAGAAGAACCTGCTCAAGGCGATCGAGCAGATGCTCCCGGCGCCCGACGCCACGCCGCCGGCCGAGGCCGTGATGAAGATCGCCGCGGTCGGACGGCCGAACACCGGGAAATCCACCCTGATCAACACCCTCGCCCGCGCCGAGCGGATGATCGTCTCGGAGCGGCCCGGCACCACGCGCGACTCGGTGGATGTTCGCTTCGAGCTCGACAACCTGCCGTTCCTCGCGATCGACACCGCCGGTGTGAAGCGCAAGGCCAAGATCAAGGAGAGCCTGGATTTCTACTCGGTCCACCGGGCCGAGCGGTCGATCCGCCGGGCGGATGTCGTCCTGCTCTTTCTCGATCCCACACAGGGCATCAGCCGACTCGACAAGCAACTTGCCGATTACATCGCACAGCAGCACAAGCCCTGCATCTTCGCGGTCAACAAGTGGGATTTGATGGTCGGCGGCGATCCCGAGGCCGCGCAGGGGAGCATGGGTCGATTCGCCAATTTGATCCAGCACCAGTTCCGGACGATGGCCTACATGCCGATCGCCTTCATTACGGCGAAGACCGGGAAGAACGTGAAGGCGATGCTGAACCTCGCGCAGTCGCTCTACAAGCAGGCACAGAAGAGAGTCGGCACCGGGACGCTCAACCGGATTCTCCGCGAGGCCGTCGAGGCCCATCCGCCCTCCTCGCGCGAGAACCGGACGCCGCGGATCTACTACGCGACCCAGGTCGATGTCTCGCCGCCGACGATCGTCCTGTTTGTCAACAGCACGAAGCTTTTCGACGCGACCTATCAGCGTTACCTGCTGAACGTCTTCCGCCAGAAGCTGCCGTTTCACGACATCCCGATCAAGCTGTATCTTCGGTCGCGGAAGCAGGAGGAGCCGGGGACTCGACGGCCGGTTGAGGGCATCGGCGCGGCCGACTACTTCGATATCGATGTCCCCGTTGACAACGACGACGCGAGCGACGAGCTGGAGCAATCCTCCCGCATCCGCCCCGAGGTTGAGCCAACCCAGCTCGACCCCTCCGCCCAGTTCCTCCACCACGAGGTCAACGATCTGCTGGCTGACCTCGACAAGTAAGAGGAACCGGGGCGGCCAGAGCCGAAGCCTAGGCCAGCACGACGGGCCGGGAGAATATCGAGGTGTCGCCGGTCGGCGAGGTCGCCGTCGCGGTGAAGTACGTCTCGACGCCAGGCGAGGTGAGCGGACTGTTGAAGGTGAAATGGGCGAGGCCGCTCGCGTCGGTCGTCGCCGCGACCGAGCCCAGCACGGTCTGCCCCTGGCCGGGGCTCGCGGACGGCCCGGCGAAGACCTCGACCTGGTAGGTCGTCTGCGCTCGACCCCTGATAGAGCCTGTGACCTGGACCATCCCGCTGGGCGCGTTGGTGGCCGAGGCGAGCACCGGCGCGGGCTGGCCGTGATTACCCCCCTGCTGGAGCGTAATCCCGAGGCCACCGTTGCCGAAGATCGAGTTACCGAGGACGCTGTTCCCAACCCCGAGCCGAACCTGAACGCCAGGTCCGGCGTTGAACGCGATGATGTTGCGGTCACGCGGGGCGGAGACGCCGATCGGGGCGCCGATCTGGTCGTGTGAGCTCTGGGCGATCGCGATCCCGGCCGCGCCGTTGCTGGCCGGACCGGTCCCGGAGATGTCGGTGCCGATGAAGCTGTTGACGACGCTGATCCCCCGGGCGCATCCCTCGATGGAAATCCCGTCGTTGCGATTGCCCGAGATCACATTGGCCGCTTCGAGGAAAGCGGCGCCCTTCGGGACGCCGGCGGCCGACTCAGGAACGCCGGCCACCGATGGTTCGAATCCGCCGATGGCGATGGCGTGGGTCCCGCCGTGGATCTCGATCCCGTCATAACCGTTCGCTTCCGGGGTGTGGCCGTTGGTCTGAAGCCCAATGACGGACTGGCTGACCTGCACCCGCGCGGCCTTCCGAGCGATCTCGATGCCGTCGCGGCCGTTGCCCGCAGCCTGGCAGGTCAGGATGATCGTACTGTACTTCGAGGCCCCGAAGACAGCGCGCCGGCCGGCGGTCCGCACCAGGATTCCGTCTCGATGGTTGCCCACCGGAGTGTGCGGGTTGAATGCCGCGACACCCGCGAATGTGTTCGCCAGCAGCGTCCGCGTGGCCGTCCCCGCGACCTCCACCCCGTTCTTGCCGTTGGCCGCGACCACACTCCCCAGCGGAATATTGGCGCCGAAGGCCGTCTGGTCGGAGTTCCCGTTGATCAAAACGCCGTCGCCGCCGTTGCCAACCCCCGTCTCATTGTCGGCACCCAGGCCGAAGAAGTCGGCGTAGATGATCGTGCTGTTGGAGTCATGGACCAGCAGGCCGTTCTGGCGATTTCCGCTGATGACGTTGTAATAGACGAATGGATTGTTCTGGTCCGGGGGCGTGGTGCCGAGGATCATGTCGCCGTTTGAATGCATCAGCGCCACGCCGTTGCCGCCGTTGCCCTGGGGCGCGGTCCCGGCGATGTCGGTTCCGACGAAGTTCCCCTCCAGAACGTTCGCCCCGCCTCCCTCGATCAG
>DAIDJI010000609.1 GCA_027451455.1 Planctomycetales bacterium
AGGGCATTAGTCGTCGAGTGGGGGGTTGCGTCGCGATCGGGGCAGCGGGGACTTCCTGTCGATTCTCGAAACAGATACCGAACCGTACCGGTCTGACATCCATCCCCAGTCCATGATCGGCCGATCTTGATCGATGCTTTCACATCCCCTGTTCGATTCGAATCCGGGGCCGATGGCGCGGCCCGGGCTGCCTCGCGTGCGCCCGGCCACGGTGGGAGTTCGGCCTTTGTGAGATCGGGCTATCGCCGAGTGGCGGAGCCAGCGGCCAGCCGTCCGCCCGCCATCTCCGACGGCTCCGACGCCGCCGACGATGGCTCGCCGGGTTCCCGCATCAACTCGGGGCTCATCAGCAATTCGAGAAACCGCGACGCCGCTGGGTCGAGGCTCCCGTGCCGGCGATGAACGATCGCCAGAGGGCGTGTCAGCCGATCGTCGGGTCCGTCCGCGGCGATCCCAACCGCGGCGAGCGTACCGGACCGGACCTCGCGGGTCAGCGTCGGCTCGGGCAGGATTGCAATCCCCGAAGGGATCTCGACAGCGCGCTTGATGTTCTCGATGTTGTCAAATTCCATCACGACTTCAACCTGAACGGAGCGGTGCCGCAGGTATCGGTCAATCGCCCGACGGATCGACAGATCCGAATCAAAAGCGACGAAGGGCTCGCCTTCCAACTCGGCCGCGGCAACGCTCGAGCGGCCCGCGAATCGGTGGCCCGGGTGAACCGCCACGACCATCGGCTCCTCTCGCCAGGTCAGCACGTTCAGTTCCGGCCATTTCTTTGGGTACGACAGCAGGCCCAGCTCAGCCTCGCCCCCCAGCACCCGCTCCAGCACTCGGCTGGGATGCAGGTACTCCAGGCGGATCGAGGCCCGCGGATGACGCTGCTCGAAGATTCGGACGTATCGACTCATGTGGTGTAACCCCACCGAGTAGATCGCAGCGACGACCACCGTCCCCGCCACCGAATCCTCGTCCTCCAGTGCGCGGACCCGATTCTCGAGCTCGGCATACCGCTCGACCAGATCCTTGCATCCTTCGTAAAACACCTTCCCTTGCGGCGTCGGAACCAGCGGTCGCTTCGAGCGATCGATCAACTTCACCCCCAGGCGCGCCTCGAGCTGATGCACCGCCTGGCTGGCCGACGACTGCGAAATCCCGTTCTCCGCGGCTCCCCGCGAAAAGCTGGACCATCGCACAACGTCGCAGTAGATCTTGAGGAACTCGAGCTGCATCCGACCCCTTCGCCTCCCACATCCGTGAGCCATCTATCGGGTATCCGAGTAGTGGCCGGAGGATGTTATTGGAATTATTAATAGTAGAGGCATGCCGCGGCCGCACGTCAAGATCAAATCCCAGAAAAATGCAAGCCAGGGCCGGCTAGCGTCCTGGAAAGATGGGGGCGCAGCGCGATCGCGTAGGGCCGTCGTGCTGAGGAAAGGGCGACCGATCACAGACCGGGGGAGCCGGCTGGCAGGAGGGCGGGCAGGTGGTAGAGCATCAGGTAGATCACGACCCCGGTCACAGCGACGTAGAACCAGATCGGCAGGGTAATCGAGGCGATCGAGACATGCCGATCGAACCGGCCGGTCCAGGCGCGGATGACCGTTCCGAGGATCATCGGGACGGCCACGATCGCCAGAATCGTGTGCGAGAGCAGGATCGATAGATAAGCAACTCGGAGCGGACCTCCCCTCTCAAACGGCATGCTGCCGGCCATCGCGTGATAGATCAGGTAGCAGGTGAGGAAGAGCGCAGAGGTCGCGATCGCGGCAATCATGCAGGCGACGTGGCCGCGGACGAGCGGGTGAGCGAGCGGACCGGCCGATGCCGGCATCGAATCAAGGTCGAGGTCGAGGCTCGCCTTGCTCTCGGGCCCTGCCAGTCGATAACGCCGGATCAGAACCCAACCGGCGAAGAGCAGGATCGCGCTCAGGCTGTTCAGGCCGGCGTTGACGGAAGGCAAGGCTGCGACCCAGGTCGGCAGAGTCCGGCGCCGGGCTTTGCGGACGATCGCGTCGAGGGCATCGGGGTCGCTGGAATCGAAGATCCCAACGATCCGTCCGTGGTCGAGGAGCGCCAGGCGATCGCTATGGATGATCGCTTCGTCGTCCGGACCGGTCGGAGCCGTCGCCGGCATCACCCCGAGCTGGAAGCGATCGCGGATCATCTTGTAGGTTTCGTCTTTCGGCCCGTTGAGAAACCACCAGCGATCGGGCTGGGCACCGAAGCGGTCGGCGTAGGTCTTGAGCACGGCCGGTGTATCGTATTCGGGGTCAACCGTAAACGAGAGGAGCAGGACGTCGGAGCCGGCCAGGCGATCCTGCAAGTCCTTCATGATCCCCGTGATCCGGGGGCAAGACAGAGCGCATCGGGTGAAGATGAACGAGGCGATCGCGACGCGGTCCGAGAGGTCTTCCGCGGTGACAGACCGACCCGATCGCTCGACCATCCGGAAGGGGCCGACGGGTTGGGACGAGTCGCCAAGGTCCTCGGCGGCCATGGGGGATCGGGCCGGGGATCTGAGGACACCCAGGGTGCAGATCGCCGTGGAGACGACCAGCATTGTCACGATCGCCAGAAGACCGATGGGGTAGTTCCGCTTCACAATGCGCCTCGATCGGGATCGAACGACCGGCCTCGATGCTCCGCATCGGGCGTCGGAGGGTTTTCAGGCGGGCCGGTCCGTGGCCTGCGTCGGCATGCGCCGGGCCAGCTCGACATCCGATCGGGCGGGCTCGACCTGGACGTTATCGCTCTCGAGATCCGCCGGCGGCATGGCGAGATCAGGGATCAGGGCGAGCACCAGGACCACCGCAAGGAAGAGCGCGGGGAGGATCAGCAGGTAGACCCACTTTCCCTCGAACTTCAGATGCATGAAGTACCAGGCCACGAGCGCTGCCTTGATCGCTGCGAGGGCCAGCAGACCACCGAGCAGGATCAGGAAGAAGTCCTTCAGCCCGGCTGCGTAGACGTATTCTATTCCCGTAAGGCCCGCCAGCCAGAGCCAGACCATCAAATAAGGCGCATGCGCCTCTTGCTGGTGCTCTTCGGCGACCTCGCTGGGGGACAGGACCCGGGTGTCGGTCATCGGCGATCGCCTCTCAGAGCTTGGGAAGAGATTCATTCCGGAGCTCGGATTCCAGATTCCAGATCCATGCCATCCCTTTGAAATTCTCGAATCCGAGGTTTGAGATACAGTCATCCCGATCGCGATTGCTTCACGGACTCGCAAAGCTGGGATTTCAGATTCCTGATCGACACAATCCTTTATATTCTCGAACCTGAAATCTCAGAGGCAGCCGACTCGATCGCCGTTCTTTCACAAACACTCAGAGGAGGTACACGATCGTGAACAGGATGATCCAGACGAGGTCAACGAAGTGCCAGTAGAGCCCGGTCAACTCGATCGCCGCGTAATTGCTCGCTGAGAACGCCCCGAAGAGCGATGCGATCAGGACGACCGACAGTGCCAGCACTCCGGCCGTGACGTGTAGCCCGTGGAGGCCGGTCATCGTGAAGAAGCACGAGGCGAACAGGCTGCAACTCGGTACGAAGTGGCCGGTCGCGCTAATCCCGATCGGATAATGGTGCTCGAGCATCAACTGGCGATACTCGTAGACCTGCACCGACAGGAAAATCGAGCCGATGACGACCGTGGCGAGGAGGAAGAGCGTGCATTTTGCCCGGTTCCCGCGCTGGATCGCCGAGAGGGCCAGCACCATCGTGACCGACGAGCAGATCAGGACGAACGTATTGGCCGCGGTCAGGTTGATGGCGAGTGGGTTGACGGCGTCGTCGTAGGGTTTCGGCCATTCGAACGTCTTCAGTGCCTCGACCTCGACGCCAGCGCCCGCGGTCCGCAAGGCCGACGCGAGGGCCTCAGCCCGCTCAGCCGACCGGGCGGGGACGACGCCATGAGGCACGGCGGCGGCGACTCGTTCGGCCTCGTCGGGCTTCAGATCGCCGTGGGAACGCAGGATCTCCTCGACCTTCGATCGATCGGAGCCGATGG
>DAIDJI010000610.1 GCA_027451455.1 Planctomycetales bacterium
AGCAGCGTACGGCGCACGTCGCCAACTCCAACGGGCTGCCTGCGCGCGGCGTAGTGAGCGCATCGCCAACTCCGACGTGGTCCCACAAGCGACGCATGCCGCGTCACCCTCCACAGCGAGACGCCCGCGAGGGACAGGCCGGGTCGTGCGGGGGTGGCGGAGGGGCCCGTAGTACCGTCGAGGCCGGGTAACTCCGGCGGAGGGAAGGGGCCCCGGTTCAGGACCCGGGACGCGAAGGCGCCCACGGCCGGGAGATTGGCGATGAGCCTAACACCTCCACCCACGGTCAGGAAGCTCCGGGACGCCCTGCACTCGAAAGCCAAGAGCGCGCCGGGCTATCGCTTCTATGCCCTCTACGACAAGCTGTACCGCGAGGACATCCTCCGCTTCGCCTACGACCGATGCAAGGCCAATGGCGGCGCGCCGGGAGTGGACGGGCAGGATTTCGAGGACATCGAGTCGCAGGGGCTGGACGCGTGGCTGGGCGTGCTGACGAAAGAACTGAGGGAGGAGACGTATCGTCCCCAACCGGTTCGACGGGTGAACATCCCCAAGTATGGTCAACCGGGCAAATTCAGGCCGTTGGGGATCCCTTGCATCAAGGATCGCGTGGCTCAGATGGCGGCGGTGCTGGTACTGGAGCCGATCTTCGAAGCGGACCTCCAGCCCGAGCAGCACGCGTATCGCCCCGAGCACAGCGCCCTGGACGCCGTCCGGCAGGTCGAGGCACTGTTGCGGACGGGGGAAAAGGGACAGGGACGGGGGAAAAGGGACAGGAACCGTAGTTTAAGGTTCCTGTCCCTTTTCCCCGTTCCTTTTCCCCGTCCCCCGGCTCAATAGCCGGCCTGGGTTATGATGGTCGAGGGGCAACCGTTGGCGGAGAGGAAGTGCCGGAACTCGACCGTGAGGTGCTCGTCGCAGCGGTTGACGAGAAACTCTACGTCCTCGATCACCTTGATGACCGTGCCGGCCTTCTCCAGCGGCTGCGGGGCCATCCGGGGCCGATCGCAGTTGTGGATGCAGTCGTGCCGCCGCTGGAAGATCGACCGTGGGGAGTCCTCCTCGAAGAACCTCTTCTCCATCTGTCGCCGGGCCGCCTTTCGGGCCGTGTCCTTACCCGCCGGTAGAAGGGCCAGGTAATCGGTTGCGGTGATCCCGAACAGTCGCTTCCGGCCTCCGGGGTGCAATATCCAGAGGTCCATCACATCGGCGTAGAGCTTGTGGCCGTCGCGGCAGAACCCGTTGAAGAGTTCCCGGATCCGATCCATTTTCAGGACGTTCTCCCGGGCCATCATCTCCCGCGCGGCCATCCTCCACCGCCAGTTCGTGTTTCGCACGTACGACTCGAGGATCGCCCGCACCGGGAACTCGATCCGGTTGAAGAATGGGGGAAGTTCCATGGCCGGGTGACGGCTCTTGGAGATGATCGTCGCTGCCACCAGATCGGTGTAGGCGTCGCAGAAGTACGCGTCCAACGCCCCAACCGCGAACATCCAGGCACTGCGGAAGAGATCGCTCCGAAGGAGACGTTCAGCCTCGGTCGTCTGGGCGAGAGGGTCGGCGTGAGCAACAATGGCCCGCGCCCGAGCCACATCCTCCTTGAAGTGGACGAGGGCCGTCCTTGGCATCGTTTAGACCTCCGACTTGCCGGTGATCCTGTTGGTTGAGCGGTCGCAGAGTCGATCAGTCGGCCTGTTGGATCGCTTCTGCTTCGACGTAATGGATCGTCCTGGTCTCCTCGTCGAAGTAGACGTTCGAGGCTTCCGGGAAGACGGCGCTCCAGAGGTCAAGGATCTCCTCGACCGCGACCCCGCCCGCCAGGTAATCGAGAACCTTATGACGGACGCTAGCGTCCTGGTTTCTCGCGTCGGTCGGGGGGATGGGGGTCTCCGGGAAAAGCTCGTTATGGGCGTCGAGGAGGTCATCGATGTCCATCGCCCGGACTTTCTCGGTGAGCATTTTCGCGGCGTCGGCGGGTGTTACCTCGGGCATGGAAGGCCTCCTCTCCGCGTTGGTTCGGTCCCAATCTGATTTCCCATGTTACCCGCAGGCGAACGGCCCGCATACCCGGCGGCGGACCGACGCGAGCCGTTCAGGAGCCCATCGCATGGGAGGGGAAAAGGGGTCGGTGAGGAATGGCACGTCCCGAGTAAGCCTTCGCCGAACCGGTTTTCGAGGAACGGGATAAAGGGTCAGGAGCCAAATCGACACCTGTCGGACATTGTCTCTCGACGTCCGAACCAATCAGCCCGCCCAGGGCCGCCAGCCGCCCCGCCCACTTGCTTGCGCACTGGGCCCCGCGACGTTGCCCTTCCGAACAGGCCCGACGCCTTCTCCTGAAAGCGGCCGATAAGACGGCGGACCGCACCTGGCGCCGACCGGTTTCGGACGTCCCCTCGCCGCCGATCCGTCACGATCCCCAAGATCTGTTGCGGCGTATCGAACATGGGGCCGCCTTATTCGGACGTTCCACGCGGACGGACCCCGCCGTTTCACGTCCGACGGGGGACCATCAAGGGGTCTCCGGCTTCGGCGTCTTGGGAGTGACCGTCAACCCGGCCGCGTCCAGCTCGTACGGACCGCCCGGCTCGGTCGCCGGCTTCAGATTCCCCTGCAAGAGCACGTTGACGTTCCCCGGGCCGTGCTCGGCGATCGTCTTGAGCGCCCGACGGACCGACTTGCCGTTGAGGACCGCCCGCATCACCAGCGGCGACCCCTCGACCTCCAGCTCGACCACGGGGTTGCCGGCCGGTTGCGGCTCGGGCGGCACCAGGTCGGCCGGCAGCGCCGCCGGCGGCAACAGCGTGTTGACCTTCACGCCCTTGAGCGAGATCCTCACCTTCCTGTCCATCGTACTCATGATGCTTCCGCCTCCCTATCGGTCTCGACCCGTTGATCCGGCCCCAACGCCCAACTTTCCCCGTTTATTCATGCCGAGAAGCGAGCGGCAACTCGACGATCTTACCTCACCCGACATCATGGCGAGTCCAGGGGATTCTCGGAATGGGACGGCTTCCGCGCTCGCCTCTTCGACAAAGGAAGTGTCTGAACCGTCGGTGAGAAATCGCGAGGGAGAGTCCGATCGCGCCGGATCGGCGGCACGATTCGGATCGTCTCTGCCGTTGACGCGCTTCCATCGGGATCGGAAAATGAATGCCGGCGGCACCGGAACGTCTCCCGGTCCCCGGGCCCTCCCGCCGATCGCCGACGAGGCCGACGGAACCTTCCCATGGACCACAATACGACGCCCGTCCCTGCGGATTGCCGGCCGGCGATCGATCAGATCCTGTCGACCGTCCGCGATTGCTGCACCCACGGCCATCTGGTCGACGTCCGCGACTCGCTCCGGGCCGTTCTCCGCCCCGACCGGCCGCTGGTGATGCTCTGCCCGCATGCGGACGACGGGGCCATCACGGCCGCCTGCCTGCTCCACGAATACGCCGTTCGCCGCGGCCTGCCGGTCGTCGAGGTCCTGCTCTTTGCCGGCGAGCGGAACGTCGCCGCCCCCTGGCTCAACGATCAGAAGAAGATCACCGTCCGCGAGGGGGAGTTCCGCCTCGAGTGCAACGTCCTGGGCGCCGAGGCCGTTTGCTGGAACCTCGAATCGTACAATCGCCCCGGCTACGAGCCGACCGAGGCCGACATCGCCAAGGTCGTCGACTGGTTCGCCCGCCGACGCCCCGGCGCCCTGATCGTCCCGCCGGCCAACGACGCCCACATGGCCCACCGGATGACCCGCGCCCTGGCCGCGATCGGTCTCGTCGGGGCAGGGCTTCGCGATGCGCTGGTCCTCTCGGGATGGACGCCCTGGGGCCCGCTTCCGCAGCCGAACGCCTATTTTAGCTACGATGGTGAGGCTGAGCGCACCAAGGAATGGGCGATCCACTGCCACGCCTCGCAGGTTTTGCTGACCGACTATACCCAGTATTGCTCGCACCTGGGCCGGGCTTACGCCGCGCTCACGCGCGAGTGGGCCGAAGGGCATAGCCTCACCGGCCGGGCCCATCGCAA
>DAIDJI010000611.1 GCA_027451455.1 Planctomycetales bacterium
GTCACCCTCCGGCGAGTCGGGAGCGTTGGCCTGGTGGGAGTGGTCTACCACATCCCCGCCGGTCCCCATCCCGAGTTCCCCTCGCTCGAAATCCTCGCCGAAATCCTTTCTTCAGAGCCATCGGGCCGCCTCTACCAGGCTCTCGTGGAAACCCGGCTCGCCACCAGTGTCTCGGCCGGGGCGCAGCCGCTCCACGACCCAGGGACGCTCGACATCATGGCCGAGGTTGACACAAAGCAACAAGCCGGCCTGGAGAAGGTGCGCGACACCATCTTCTCCGTGCTCCAGAAGCTCGGCCAGCAGGGCGTCACCCAGGAAGAGGTCGATCGCGCCCGCCAGTCGATCCTCAAGAATCGCGAGTTGTCCCTGCATGAGCCGAACCGAATCGCGATCGAGCTGAGCGAGTGGGCCGCACAGGGAGACTGGCGGTTGTTCTTCCTCCACCGCGATCGGCTGGAGAAGGTGACGCCCAAGGACGTGCGCGAGGCTGCCAGCAAGTATTTGACGGCGAGTAATCGGACGATCGGCTACTTTCTGCCAACCACCCATCCCGAGCGTACCCCAGTCCCGACAACGCCCGACCTGGCTGCGGAGTTGAAGGGTTACAAGGGCCGCGCGGTTGAATCGGCCGGCGAATCCTTCGACGTGGCAGCCGAGGCAATCGAAGCCCGCGTACAGCGGCCCGACCCGATCAACGGGGTCAAACTGGCTCTCCTGCCCAAAAAAAATCGCGGGACGGCTGTGATGATGCGGCTGACACTTCATTATGGCAACGCCGAGAACCTCAAGGGATTCAACGAGGCTGCCAGCCTCCTTCCGGAACTGATGAGCCGCGGCACGAAGTCGATGACCCGGCAGCAAATCGAGGATGCACTCGATAAGAACTTCGCCCGGCTGGGCGGCGGCAGCCGGGGAGCAATGCGGCTGCCAGCCTCCGGCGGGCCCGGCATCCTGAGTTTCTCTCTGGAAACGAAACGGGCCAACCTCCCCACCGTACTGGAGATCCTCCGGCAGATTCTCCGGGAGCCTTCGCTCCCAGCCAATGAGTTCGAGGTTCTGAAACGCGAGGCCATCACCGCGACCGAGCAGGGTCTGACCGACCCGATGCGACTTGCCTTCAATCGGTTCCAGCGGTCCATCAGCCCGTATCCGAGCGACGACATTCGCTACGTCCCCACGCTCGACGAGCGCCTCAACCGCCTGCGCAGCATCACGCTGGAGAAGGTCCGCGACCTGTACAGGAACTACATCGGCGCTGAGCATGGCGAGCTGGTGGTGGTCGGCGACTTCGAGCCCTCCGAGGTCCTGCCGATCTTCCGAAAGTCTCTCGAAGGCTGGAAGGCAGAGAGGCCCTACGCCCGGATCGAGAATCCCGTTCCCACCGGTATCCGTCCCGGACGCGAGACGATCAAGACTCCGGACAAGGCCAATGCGATCTTCGTCGCTGGCCAGGAGATGGCTCTCAAGGACACCGATCCGGACTACCCGGCGCTCCTGGCGGGGAACTTCATCCTGGGCGGTGGTGCTCTTTCGTCTCGGATCGCCGACCGACTTCGCCAGAAGGGCGGGCTTTCCTACGGTGCCGCCTCGATGTTCGCCGCCGACCCACTCGATCCTCACGGCGTCCTGATGATTTACGCGATCTACAACCCGATCAATGTGGCCAAGGTCGTTAAGGGCGTTGACGAGGAGATTGACCGGATCCTCCGAGACGGCGTCACCGCGGCCGAAATGGAGGCCGCGCGATCGGGCTTGCTCCAGCAGCAGCAAGTCCAGCGCACCAACGACCGGAACCTTGCCTCGATTCTCGCCGAGGACCTCTTTGTTGGCCGAACCATGCAATTCGAGGCCGAAGTCGAGCGGAAGATTCGCGACCTCACGCCCGAGGTCGTCAACGCGGCGCTCCGCAAGTATCTCGACCCAAAGCGGATGGTTGTCGTCACCGCGGGCGATTTCCGGGAATAGTCCTCAATCGTCCTGGAGTCCCTGGTCCTTGATTCCTTGGCCGTGCGAGCGCTCAGAGGGCCCTCTTCGGGTTTGCTCCGGTCGGCTCGCTCGACCTCCCGTCCCGCCTCCGAGGCAGCGGGACCAGGGACCCATCGGACAGACACAATTCAAGGAATAGAAAGCAGAAAATGTCCTCGCTCCAGGGCCAGCTCTTGATCGCGACGCAGGACCTGCTCGACCCCAACTTTGCCCGGACGTTGGTGCTGATCGCCGTCCATGGTGAAGACGGGGCGCTGGGACTGATCGTTAACCGGGAGATGGGGATGTCGCTGAGGCACGTCTGGGAGCAGGTGAGCCGCACTCCCTGCGTTCGCAAAGGGAATGTCCGGCAGGGCGGACCCGTAACCGGGACGCTCATGGCACTCCACGATCAACGTCCCCTGGCGAACCTGATCGTTGCTGATGACATCTACGTCGCGACCGAGATCAGCGCGATGGAATCGCTCGTCGCCGATGATGAGGGTCGTGCGATTTTTTACGCGGGCCATTCCGGCTGGGGGCCTGGCCAACTCGAGAAGGAACTGGAGGAAGGAAGCTGGCTGATCCTGCCTGCCATTCCTGAGTTCGTTTTCGGCCCCCTCGATACCCTCTCAGCCTGGAAAAAGGCCACGCTGGAATTCGGGCGCAGGCAGATCCGTTCGATTTTGCCGATCCGCGATGTCCCCGAAGACCCGCGTCTCAACTGAGAGGGAAGCATATGACCCTGGCAAAGAAGAAGCTTAATTAGGTCAGGCTGGAAAGCCTGACCTACTTTCTTGCCGCCGTAATAAGGCAGGAACGTCGGCCCCCCGCCTCATTCGCGGCGATGAGAGCCGATTCACTCCGGATCGGCGTCTTCGTCTACCTCGACGAGCGGAGGCAGATCGGCGGCCAGGGCGTCATAGGCGACCGCCGAGACCAGGCGGGTGAATGGGAGAGTGACGAGCAGCCCGAGGCCGAAGGGCAGGAAGCCAGCCAGGTTGATGGCGAACTGCGCCAGTTGCAGGACGAAGAGGACCCTCGCTCGGCCGCTCGTCAGCCGAAACGAAGTCGAGAGCGATTCGAACACGCCCGCATTTCTGTCGAGGACCAGGAAGGTCGACGACCGAAATCGGGACCGCACCGCGAGGAGGACCGCTGTTCCGAGGAAGAATGCCGGGGTCAGGGCCGAGAGAAACACGGGAGCAAGTCGATCGATCTCGGCGAGGTCGCCCTCGTTGCGGGCGGTTGTGATCTTTCGGGCCATCTCCCCCAGCGAGGGCTGGGCGGCGATGCGGAGGATTCCCTCGGTCGCTCCGTAGATGGCCAGCCAGGGAACCACCACGGCTGCGAAGAGGATCGAGAGGACCAGCACGGCCGTCAGCACGTAAGGATGGCCGCGGAAGAGGTCATCGGGCTCGAACGACTCTTGCCTCGCAATTTTCAGGAAGAGGATCCCTTGCCCCAGCCAGAGCCAGGCGGGGATCAGAAAGATCGCAACGAACCGGACGAACTCCAGGACGGGCGTGAAGGAAGGATCATCGACGGCCGCGTTCAGGGCCGCCAGTACGATCACCGCGAGATTCATGATCAGCCAGAAGGCCGCGAAGGCTCCCCAGTAGACGAGCAGGCAGCGCGGCCAGGCCGACGCGAACCGGCTCCAGGCCTCGCCGAGCAGAGCGGCCGGCTCGACGCGAAGGGCGGGTCGTCGATCGACGACGGAAGACTCGGACCCGGGCGACCCACTCATCCCTCGACCCTCGACGCGCCGTCCTCGCCAAGTTGAGCCTCGGCGATCTCGATCGCCTTGAGCAGCCCGCGTGCCTTGTTCACCGTCTCCTCGTACTCTGATGAGGGCAGGCTGTCGTAGACGACCCCGCCGCCAGCCTGGACGTATGCCGTTTTTCCCTGGACCACGATCGTTCTCAGCGCGATGCAGGTATCCATCGTGCCGTTGGCGGCGAAATAGCCGATGCACCCGCCATAGAGCCCGCGCCGGCTGGGCTCGAACTCCTCGATGATCTCCATCGCCCGCACC
>DAIDJI010000612.1 GCA_027451455.1 Planctomycetales bacterium
GTCCTGCGGGTCGCTGTCGTCGGCGTCCACGGCCGCGGGATGGAGCACATCCGCGGGTTTGGCCACCTCAAGGACCAGGCCCGGATCACCACGATCTGCGACGCCGATCTGAACGTGACAGAAAGGGCGTCGAGGGCCGTCGCCGGGATTTACAAGGAGGCTCCCAGGGTCGTCCAGGACATCCGCCGCGTTCTCGACGACAAGTCGATCGACGTCATCTCGATCGCAACACCAAATCACTGGCACGCCTTGATGGCCATCTGGGCCTGCCAGGCGGGGAAGGATGTCTACGTCGAGAAGCCGGTCAGCCACAACGTGGTTGAGGGCCGCCGGATCGTCGAGGCTGCCCGCAAGTACGGCCGGATCGTTCAGACAGGCACACAATGCCGGAGCCACAAGGGCATCCAGGATGCGATGGCGTTCCTCCACTCGGGCAAGCTCGGCCATGTCTACATGGCGAAGGGCCTTTGCTACAAGTGGCGCCCCTCAATCGGTCACAAGCCCGAGGAGGCCGTTCCGACCGGCCTCGACTTCGACCTCTGGACCGGCCCCGCGCCGAAGCATGCCTTCAGCAAGAACCTGGTCCATTACAACTGGCACTGGTTCTGGGACTTTGGCAACGGCGACCTGGGCAACCAGGGCATCCACCAGATGGACCTCGCCCGCTGGGGCATCGGCAAGAACGAGATGCCTCGTGCGGTCCTGGCGTCGGGCGGCCGGTTCGGCTACACCGACGACGGCCAGACGCCCAACACGCTCGCGGTCACGTTCGAGTACGATAACTGCGAGTTGCAGTTCGAGGTTCGCGGACTGATTACCAACGGGGAGGAGGGTGTCCGGGTCGGTAATCTCTTCTACGGAACCGAGGGGATCCTCGCGATCACCAGCTACCAGGACTGGCACGTCCTGCTCGGACCGAAGCTGGAAAAGGGGCCACACGGCTCCGGCGGCGGCGACCACTTTGCCAACTTCCTCCAGGCCGTTCGCGCCCGAGACCGAAAGATCCTCAACGCCGAGATTGCCGAGGGACATCTCTCGAGCGCCTACTGTCACCTCGGGAATATCGCCTATCGCCTCGGTCGGAAGCTGCACATCAACCCCTCGACCGAGTCTTTCGTCGACGACCCCGCCGCCGACGCGATGCTCACCCGCGAGTATCGGGCGCCGTTCGTCGTCCCTGCAAAGGTCTGACCTGACGGTTGGCCGATCCCCGAATCGAAGATTCAAGATCGAAGGATTTCTCGTCTTCTTGAATCTTCATTTCGGGGTATTGCCCGGCGGTGGAGAGCGATCTCAGCCCTCCATCGCCTCGTTGACACTCTCCGGCGTCGTCGGGTTATCGGCGAAAGCGCCGATTTTCCGATACTTATCGTACCGGCGAGCGAGCAGTTCGTCGGCGGGCAGATCCTTGATCTGTCGAAGGGCGTGGAGCAGGAAGGACTTGATACTTGCGGCGGCCTCGCGATGGTCGCGGTGTGCGCCGCCGAGAGGCTCCGGGATGATCTCGTCGATGATCCCAAAGGAGAGGAGGTCGCGGCTCGTCATTTTGAGCGAGGCGGCGGCCTTGGGAGCGTGCTCGCTCCCTTTCCAGAGAATCGAGGCGCATCCCTCGGGGGTGATGACCGAGTAATAGCTGAATTCGAGCATACCGAGCCGATCGCCGATTCCGATTCCCAGGGCGCCGCCGGAGCCTCCCTCGCCGATGACGACCGAGATGATCGGGCTCTTGATCCGGCTCATCGCCATGAGGTTTTCGGCGATTACAGAGGCCTGGCCGCGCTCCTCGGCGGTGATGCCGGGGTAGGCGCCGGGGGTATCAATGAACGTGACGATCGGCAACCGGAACTTCTCCGCCAGCCGCATCTTGAGGAGAGCCTTTCGGTAGCCCTCGGGGTGGGCACAGCCGAAGTGGCAGGCCGTGCGCTCGGCGAGGTCCTTCCCCTTCTGGTGGCCGATGAAGAGGATCTTGAGTTCGTCGAGATGGGCCAGGCCGGTGACAATCGCCTTGTCGTCACCGATGGCGCGGTCTCCGTGCAGTTCGATGAACTGGTCGAAGAGGAGATCGATGTAGTCCCGGGTCTGGGGTCGGGACTGATGCCGCGAGACCTGGACGACCTGCCAGGGATCGAGGTGCGAGTAGATCTCGCGCTTGAGCGCGGCCAGTTCGCGGCGGAGGCGGCGGATCTGCTCGGCGATCCTGGTGGTATCGCCGGTCGACCGGTTGCGGGCGTACTGGGCCTCCATCTCGGAGAGCCGCGACTCCATCTCGTAGATCGGGGCCTCGAAGGCGAGACGAGGCTCGGTGGCGCTGGGCATTGGGGCGGGGTCCTTGGCCGGGGCAGCCGCGGTCGCGGTTGAGGGGCCGACTCTCACGGCACGATCAGGAGAACGCGGTATCGCGCCCCGCCATCGGGTCGGGGTCGTCCTTGTAGATCCGGACGGCTCGGAACCGCGAGAGGAACTCGTCCAGGCTGGCGAGCCGATCGCTCGGGCGCTTCTCGATCATACGAAGCACCAGTTCGTTGAATTCCGGCGTCACACGCTTGTCCTGGTTCGTCAGCGGGATGGGCCTTTCCTTCAAGTGTTTCTCCAGCAGTTCCTGCGACGAATTGGCGCGGAACGGAGGTCGGCCGCACGCCAATTCATAGCAGGTGATCCCGAAGCTGTAAATATCGGCCGCCGGTGTCGGCGGCTCGCAGCGAATCTGCTCGGGGGGAATATAGGTCCGCGTTCCCTCGCGAGGCGTCTTGCCGGAGAAGAGCCGAAGAAGTCCGCCCGCTGCCTTACGCGTCAGTGCATAGTCGATCACCCGGACCTCGCCCGACCGGTTGACCAAGATATTCTCGGGCTTCACGTCGCGATGCACCCACCCCTTGCTGTGCATGTACGAGAGCGCCCCGGCGGCCTGTTCGATGATTCGATGCAGTTGTGCCGTCGGCATCGGGTAAAGCTGGGGGCGTGCGATGCAGAGTTTGAGGTGATGGCCACCGAAGAGCTCCATCACGAAATAAGGTTGCTCGCGATCTTTGACGAACTCATGCACTCGAATTAGGTTCGGATGGCGAAGATCCATGCCGAGCTGTGCCTCGTGGGCAAAGTGCCGATATTCCTGACGATCCTCGGCGCGTGAGGCGAGCAACTGCTTGATGGCAAATCGACGCTGTGTGCTCTCCTGGACGACTTCGATCACGACCGAAGAATGGCCGGGATGGATCGTCCGGATGTAGCGATAGCCGCCGATCCGGTCGCTAGCTGTGTTGACGTCGGTGGCCACGGTGCCCCTCCGTATTGGGCTGGAACACCTGGGATGACTCTGCGGCCCGACGACGAGACCGGCCATCGGGCCGGGCTGTAGAGCGGGCGCCCCGTTGAGGAATCTTACCAAAAACCGAAAAGTCTGAGCAACTTCCGTCGTTCCACAACGGTGAGTGCCGGCGAATCCGGGTTCAAGACCAGGCCGGTCGGGCACCGATGTTTTTCCTGGCCGAGCGCCCGTCTATCTCCCCGAGAGCTTAGTCCGCGAGACGGCCGATGTGACGCGGGAAAGGCCCTTTTCCCAACGAGTTCTCGGCCTCAATTGCCGGATGTCCAGGGATTTCGGACTTCCCGACCCGCCGGGACCGGTGGGCTGACCCACGACTTAGAGGACGAAGGACGGACCAGCCATGCAGCCAGACCAGGCCGGGGCCAGGGTGATCGGGACGCGACGATCGCCGATCGATCCGGATCGGATGGCGACGGCGGCGCCTGTCGAGAGTCGACGACGCGCCCTCGATCGGCTGGCATCCATGTTACGGTCCGGGCTGGCCGGCCCGGTACTGATTACTGGAGAGCCAGGCTCCGGCAAACGATGGCTTGCCCGACGCTTCTTTGACGGCCTCCCGGCACACTGGCGGAGTTCCGAAGTCCAGCTTAGCTCGACCCTCGACGGCGTCGACCTCCTCCGTCTCGCCGCGTATCCAATCGGACTGGACCTGCCCGAACG
>DAIDJI010000613.1 GCA_027451455.1 Planctomycetales bacterium
CAACTTGAGCGTTCACTTGTGACGTTCTCGCCAGTCGGTTCATCGGAATGACACACTTCGGGTCGAAGGATCATCTCGGATCGATCCCCGGAAGGCCAAGTTCATGACAGACACTTCCAAGGTTTCTGTTATAGCCTCTGGGCGCTGCCGAGATGTCGGCGCTGCTCTCGGAGATCGCGGCCAAGGGCGACCCGGCACGGGGCGAGCAGATCTTCCGCCGCAAGGACCTGGCCTGCCTCAAGTGCCACGCGATCGCGGGCGCCGGCGGACAGGTCGGGCCGGGACTGGAAAGTATCGGCGCGAGCGCTCCGCCCGACTACCTGGTTGACTCGATCTTGCAACCGAACAAGCAGGTGAAGGAAGGCTACCACGCGACGGCGGTCGCCACCGACGACGGCAAGATCTTCACCGGTATCCAGATCCGAAAGACCGACTCCGAACTGGTCCTCCGCGATGCCGAGGGGAACGAGGTGACCATCCCCACCGGATCAATCGCCGAGCAAAAAATGGCCGGCTCGATCATGCCCGCAGGCCTCGCCGACGAACTGACCCGCCCCGAACTGGTCGACCTCGTCCGGTTCCTTTCCGAGCTGGGGAAGGTCGGCGGATACAGCGTCGGGACGAAGCGCGTCCTCCGGCGGTGGGAGGTCGCTGAGGGCACCTCCTGGCGTCCCGTTTATACAACGGTCGCGGGCCTGCTGCCGCCCGACGAGTGGAAGGCACCCGGTCAGGCCCGGACAATGCTTCAGGCCAGCACCGGCGGGCCCATCAAACTGGCGGTCGAATCGGCCCACGCGGCGGGCCTGGCGTTCTCGATCGATGGCAAACCCATCACACCCGAGGGCGACGGAACCCTGCGAGTCGACCTGACGCCCGGAATGCATACGCTCGATGTTGCCATCCCGGCCGGTCGTCGCGAGGGGATTCGGGTCGTCCTCGAAGAGATCCCCGGCTCACCGGCTCGGGTACAGGCCGTGCTGGGAAAATAGAACGATTCACCACAGAGGAAATACCGAGGAGATTTTTGTGGTGATACCTTCGAGAGGCGATTGCTGGGAGGATGACGTAGGATTCTGAAGAGGATTCACCACAGAGGACGCAGAGAGCACAGAGATAATACCGAGGAGATTCTTGTGAAAATACTGCCGGCCGGCATTCGTTGGGGGATGACGTAGGATTCTGAAGAGGATTCACCACAGAGGACGCAGAGAGCACAGAGGAAATACCGAGGATATTCTTATGAAAGTATCATCGAGGGGCGATCGCTGGGATGACGAAGATGATGTCGTGACCCGACCGATCATCGGAGCGGCCATTGAGGTCCATCGACATCTCGGGCCGGGCCTGCTGGAATCGGTCTACGAACGTTGCCTTTGCGACGAGCTGGAGCGCAGAGGAATTCCGTTCGTCCGACAGGCGAGGGTTCCGGTCTTTTACAAGGACCGCGACCTCGATTGCGAGCTCTTCATCGACATCCTCTTTCCGGGACTCGTCGTCGTGGAATTGAAGGCGGTGGAAAAGGTTCTACCGATCCACGAGGCACAGCTTTTGACCTACATGAAGTTGACGGGTCTCTCCCGCGGGCTTCTTTTGAATTTCAACGAAATCCTCTTGAAGGACGGCATCACGAGGCGGCGATTATGATCCGTCGTTCCTCGGTATTATCTCTGTGCTTTCTGTGTCCTCTGTGGTGAATTCTCTTCAGAATCTCAGAATCCCACGTCGTCCTCCCAAGGAATGCCCCTCGGTCGTGTTCTCATAAGAATCTTCTCGGTATTATCTCTGTGCTCTCTGTGTCCTCTGTGGTGAATCCTCTTCAGAATCTTCGATCACGATTCGATGCCAAATCATCCCGCGATTGATGCTCTCGACCCCACCGGTTCTCGGTATGCCACCGAGGTCGTCGACCGTATCCTCCACGAGGCGCGCCAGGCCGGCGCCAGTGACGTCCACTGTCAGCCCATCGGCGAGGGCCTGGAAATTCGGTGGCGGGTTGATGGCGTCCTCCAGCCGGTGGCGACGATCCCCGGGAAGGTTGCCGCGAATGTCGTCGCGCGGCTGAAGGTGCTCGCGGATCTGCTCACGTATCGAACCGATGTCCCACAGGAAGGCCGAATCCGGGTCGCGCCCGGGGCTCCCGAGATGCGGCTCTCGACGTTCCCGACAGTCCTCGGTGAGAAGGCGGTCGTCCGGATGTTCGCCGCGGCCGAGCGGTTCCTTCGGCTCGACGATCTCGGCCTGCCGGACGACATCCGCGAGGGCCTCTCGCGTGGCCTCGACGAGACCTCGGGCGCCATCGTGCTGGCCGGACCGGCCGGCGGCGGCAAGACGACCACGCTTTACGCCGCCCTCCGCGAGCTGGCCGCGCGTCGGCCCGGCGAGCGCAGCCTCGCCACGCTGGAGGATCCCGTCGAGGCGATCGTCCCGGGCGTTGCGCAGTCGCAGGTTAACCTGGCCGCGGGGCTCACTCTCGAAGCGGGCCTGCGCTCGCTCCTTCGCCAGGACCCCGAGGTCCTTGCCATTGGCGAGGTCCGCGATCGCTCCACCGCCGAGATCGCCCTCCAGGCCGCGCTCACCGGCCACCTGACCCTCACCACCTTCCACGCCGGCGGTGCCTGCGAGGTGATCGGCCGACTGCTCGACATGGGGATCGAACCGTATGCCGTCCGTAGCGGCGTTCGCGCCGTGATCGCCCAGCGCCTGGTGCGCCGGCCGTGCCCATCCTGCTCGGAACTCTCTGACCGCCCCGCCGACTTTCTCGGCCTCCCCGTGGCCCACGCCACGATTCCCCGAGGCTGCGACGCCTGTCGGAGCACCGGCTACCGCGGTCGCGCCGTCCTCGCCGAGATCCTCCCGGCCGACTCCGCTCCGATCGGCCGCGCCATCCTCGATCGCGCCGACGTCCGGCACCTCGAAGTGGTCGCTGTTGAGGCCGGCATGATTCACCGATGGGAGCGCGCCTGCCGAGCCGTCGAGGCCGGCGCGACCACTCCCGCCGAGGTCCGCCGCGCCCTCGGCCTCGCCACGCCGCCCGTCCGCATTCCCAAATCGCCTCCCGCTTGACGTCCTGGGACAATTGTTGTACGATCCGAGTATCACAATTGTCGGAGGCTGAAAGGGGACGTCGGGCGATGTCGGAAGCGCGACGAGTTGATGGATCGTCGGGGCCGATTGGGCTGGACCAGTTGCTGGTGCTCAACGAGGAGATCGCGGCGCTGGTGCGGGCTGGACTTCCGCTCGGCCGCGGCCTTCTGGGAGTGGGGCGCGACGTCCGGGGTCGTCTGGGCCGGATCGCGGGCGTGCTCGGGGTGCGATTGGAACGGGGAGAGGGGCTGGCCGAGGCGCTCGAGGCCGAGCGGCGGGCCATCCCTCCGCTGTACCGGGCGGTGGTCGAGGCCGGCGCGCGGGCGGGCCGGTTGCCGGCGGCGCTCGAGGGGCTGTCGAACTACATCCGGAGCGTCGCCGACGCCCGGCACTCGCTCGGCATGGCCCTCTGGTATCCCGGGATCGTGGTTTCGATGGCGTACGTGCTCTTCGTCGGGCTGGTGTTTTTTGTACTGCCGAGATTCGCTCTTGCCTTTGAATCCCTGGGTCTGAAGATACCGGCGCCGCTGCTCTGGCTGAACCCGATTCGAGAAACGGTGCCTTACTGGTGGCCGGTCGGACCGGTCCTCTTGCTCGTGATCCTGGTCGGCTGGACTCGGACGGGGACGACGGCCGCACTGGCTCGCGGGTCGTGGGGCGGACTGCGATACTTCCCAGGGATGTCGAACCTTTTGAACGACTTCGAGGCCGCCAACTTCGCCGATTTGCTGGCGCTTCTGATCGAGCATGGTGTGCCGTATCCGTCGGCCGTGGCGCTGGCGGGCGAGGCCTCGGGCTCGCCGGGTTTGGCCTCGGGTGCGGCGAAAGTCGCCGAGGCGATCCAGCGGGCGAAGCTGGGCTTGAACCCGCGGCCAGATGGTCCGTCGGCGGCACAGG
>DAIDJI010000614.1 GCA_027451455.1 Planctomycetales bacterium
GTCGCCCTCGGCGATCGGGGTGATCTGACCGTCGCCGAGGACACCGACGCGGGGGATCGGGGTGTCCGCAAGGGTAAAGCGAATCAGCCGCATGGGAGAGGCTCCTGGGCGTGGGATGGGTCGCGATCGGCCTTCGATCGGGACGAGATTAAAGGATCGCCGGGCGGCCCGTCCAGTCTCCGGGGGCGAGCGGAACGGCCCTTGCGGATCATCGGCGATTGCGTCAGCCTGGGAGAAGATCCAAAAGAAAAGGGGCGAGCCGCGGAATCCTTCGACGGGCCCCGTAACAGCAGGGAGGATCGCGATGGCGACCGAAACGACGGGGACGATCGCGGCCCTCTGGCGATACCCGGTCAAGTCGATGCGGGGCGAGGAGCTCGACGTGGCGATCGTTACCGATCGCGGTCTCGATGGCGACCGGGCCTACGCCCTGGTGGACGTCGAGACGGGCAAGGTCGTCAGCGCCAAGAACCCGCGCAAGTGGCCCGATCTCCTGGAATTCCAGAGCGTCCTGCTCCCGAAGTACGACGAGGCCCGGTCGTCTCTGGCGGCGCAGGTGACGCTCCTCGACGGCGGCTCGATCCACACGGACGACCCGGACTTTGACGCCCAGATCTCGGCGCGGCTGGGGCGGGCGGTTCGGCTGGCGTCCTCGGCCGGCGATGCTCCCCGGATCGAGGGCTACTGGCCCGACTTCGACTTCGTCGAGAGCCCTGACTCCGTCTTCGAGGTGAAGCTGCCGCCCGGGACGTTCTTCGACGCGGCGGTCGTCCACCTGGTGACGACGGCCACGCTCCGGAAGTTCCAGGCGAGCCGGCCCGAGAGCCGGTTTGACCTGGCCCGGTTCCGGCCCAACATCGTTGTGGAATGGGAGGGCGACGGCTTCCCCGAGGACGGCTGGGCCGGTCGGACGATCCGGATCGGCGACGAGGTTTGCCTCTCGATCGACGAGCCCTGCCCGCGCTGCGTGATGACAACCGTGGGGCAGGGGGGACTGCCAAAGGACCCGGACGTGCTCAGGACAATCGTTCGCGAGAACGGGGGGAACCTCGGCGTGCTAGCCTCGGTGAGGCGCGGCGGGACCGTCCGGCGAGGGGATGCGGTCACTGTGGAGTGACGGTGGCGAGGGGAGAGCCGACACCAGATTGCAGATCCATATGATGTCCGCAAAGAAGAATCTCAAGTAGGTCAGGCTTTCCAGCCCGACCTTTTCGAGCGGGTCAGGCTGGAAAGCCTGACCTACTTTCTTCGCCGTAATCCGCTTTCCCCAATGATCATCGGATGGGCTCCAAAAGATTTCTCCCGCGAGAATCGGGTTGATGGGCAAGAGGAAATGGGCGAGGGATGGCCATGAGCATCCAGAAACGATGGACCTGGGCGGCGCTCGCCCTGGTCGCGACGTGGGCGACACCGGCGGCGTCGGGAGCCGGGCCGGGGCGGTCGGTTGAGGTGGCGATCGAC
Organism: Planctomycetales bacterium; assembly: GCA_027451455.1. Lineage (GTDB taxonomy): Bacteria > Planctomycetota > Planctomycetia > Isosphaerales > Isosphaeraceae > JAKAUH01. Next base: position 1,462 of record DAIDJI010000614.1, read on the forward strand.
GCGGCGGGCGATGTGCCGGTGGCGGAGATCGTCGATCGGCTGGCGAGGGCGAGCGGAATCTCGGTGGAACGGCCGCCGGCAGGGTTGTCGCTGTCGACGCGGGGGCTCTCGCGGGCACTGGCGAGGGCGATGCTGGCCGAGGCGCTGGGGCCAGGGGTTGAGGTGGCGTTTCGGCCCGGATGGATGGTCCTGACGATCGACGAATACCGGCTCGCGCCCGATCGCCAGGGCGAGTGGGCCGGTCGGCTGCGCGACCTCTCCGCCCGCGCCGCCGAGGCAGCCCGGCGCCGGGAGAACTACGGGATGCGCGGCCGGGCCTCGTATCGGCCGAACGACCCGGGGCGCCCGACCGTCTGCCTCGTCCACGGGCTGAACTCGTCGTCGGGCGGGTTTGTCCACCTGATCCCCTGGCTCGAAGAGGCGGGATACGGCGTGGTCGTGCATGATTATCCGTTCAACCGGCCGATTGCGGAGTCGTGCGAGCGGTTCGCGCGGGACTGGTCGGCGTTCCGGAAGCAGGCGGGCGAGCGTCGGCCCTGGGCGATCCTGGCGCACTCGATGGGGGCGCTTCTGGCGCGGTCGCTGATCGAGGACGACGCCACCTGGGGCGGCGATGTTTCGTCGATGATCCTGGTGGCGCCGGTGAACTCGGGCTCGCACCTGGCCCGGATGCAGACGATGATCCAGCTCATGGAGGGTCTGCAATCGATCCGGTCGAAGAAGACGGCGCGGGCGATGCTGGATCTCTCCGAGGGGGTTGGCGAGGCGGCGAACGACATGCTGCCGGGGAGCCCGTTCCTGGTGGCGATGAACCGGAGGCCGAGGCGGGCGGGCGTCCCGTATCACATCATCGCGGGGGATATCGGGTTCCTCGACCGCGAGGGCCGGGCTCGAATCGAGGCGAGATTGGACCTGCTGAACCGAAACGCAGGGATCTTCGGCCGGCTGGCACAGGCGGCAACCGCGGACGTTCCGGCGCTCCTGGACGAGCTGACCGACGGGACGGGCGACGGCTGCGTCGCCGTCGATCGGACGCGGCTGGCGGGGGTCTCGGATCACGTGATCGTGCACGCGAACCACGCCGAGCTGATCCGGGCGCCGCTGCTCTTTCGCGACCCGGGACCGGTCGCCTGCATGCCGGAGACCCTCCGATGGCTGGCCGCCGATTGCCCGCGACCGGCACGATAGCGCGGACCGGGGGGCTTGGGAATCGGCGAAGGTTCGATTAATCTGTTGCGACGCCAGGGATGATTCCGCGATGCCGATGAGGACGTTCCGATGTCGCAGACCGTTGTGACCGCGCCGGGGGGCGAGATACCCGCGAGCGAGCCGAGGGCCGAGGGCCATCCGCCCGGACTTTACGTCCTGTTCACCACCGAGATGTGGGAACGGTTCAGCTACTACGGGATGCGGGCGCTGCTGGTCCTCTACCTGACGAAGGCGATGGGCCTGGAGCGCAAGGACGCGCTCGATATCTACGCGATCTACACCGGGCTGGTCTACCTGACGCCGCTGATCGGCGGGCGGCTGGCCGACCGGATTCTCGGTCAGCGGAAGGCAATCTTCATTGGCGGGATTTTGATGGCGCTCGGGCAGTTTGTCCTGACGCAACCGTCGATGCTGAACCTGGGGCTGGGGTTGTTGATCGTCGGCAACGGGTTCTTCAAGCCGAACATCTCGACGATGGTCGGGACGCTCTATCCGAGGGGCGATCACCGCCGGGACGGGGCGTACACGATCTTCTACATGGGGATCAACCTGGGGGCGTTTTTCTCGCCGCTGGTCTGCGGCTGGCTGGGCGAGCGGGTCTCGTGGGCCTCGGGATTTGCCTCGGCGGGAATCGGGATGATGCTCGGCCTGCTGACGTTCGTCTTCACGCAGCGGATGCTCCAGGGAGGCGGCCTGCCGCCGGGCCGCGAGCCGACGCCCGACGCCCGGCTGAACGTCGGTGACTGGATTCAGATCGCGGCGATCTCGGCGGCGCTGGTCGGCCTGGTTTACGGGGCGATCACGTCGTGGGGGTCGGTGAGCTGGGTCTGGTCGCCCTCGTGGATGACAAGCACAGCCGCCACAATCCTCTATCGGGGCGCGGTCCTGATCGGCGTTCTGGGGCTGTTTCTCTACGCGACCGAGCCGAGAAAGAGCGAGACGGCCGAGGCCGCGGCGCACGAGCCGTTCACGTCGGCCGACTGGCAGCGGATCGGTGTGATCCTCATCATCAGCCTGTTCTCGATCGTCTTCTGGATGGGCTTCGAGCAGGCGGGCGGGACGATGAACCTGTTTGCCCTGGAGAAGACCAATCGGGATTTCCTGGGCTGGGAGATTCCGGCGTCGTACTTCCAGGCGGTGAATCCGGTGTTCATCATCGGGCTGGCGCCGGTCTTCGCCGCGCTCTGGACGTCGCTGGCTCGGCACCGGTTCCCGCTCCCCTCGGTGGCCAAGCAGGGGCTGGGTCTGGTGCTGCTGGGGGCGGGATTCGCGGTGATGTACGTCGCCGACGGACGCGCAGCGGCCGGA
>DAIDJI010000615.1 GCA_027451455.1 Planctomycetales bacterium
CGATCACCACGCCGAGCCATTCAAGATCCGACCGCAGCGCCTCGATCGCCATCGCCTGGTGGACCGGCTCGAATTCGAGGACCGTCCGCGCGTTCTGGGCGGCGACCCGGGCCTCGCTCAGCCATTCCCGCGACCGGGTGGCGACCTCGCGATGCTCCGGGGTGCCGGGGCGGATCGTCGCCAGGTCTTCAATCGTCCGACGCTCCAGCTCGGCCAGCCGGGCGACGACGGACCGACGGGCCGGATCGACCTCCGGGTCCGGATCCAGAGCGTCGAGCCGGCGTCGGATTGAGATCCCGGCCGCCATCGCGTCGAGCCGGGCCATCACCGCAGCGGGATCGTTCCCGTCGCTGAGCTGGCGCGCCTCCTCGTACCACGATCTCGCGTTGACCGTCGCGTCGTCCAAGGATGGTGTCCCGATCGGGGCGCCTGGGATCTCCATCGGATTGTAGAGCCCGACCGGTCCCGGTTCCAGCATCACCGCGGCAGATGTTCGCGGAAGAACCGGAGCCAGTTGCCGTGGAAGATGGCGTCAATATCGGCCGACGGGTAGCCCCTCGCCGAGAGAATCGCGTCGAGTCGATTCAGCTCCGAGATCCGGTCGAGGCCCAACGGAACTTGCTCGGTGCCGAAGCCGCCGTCAAGGTCGCTGCCAATCGCAGCGTGCCGGCAGTTCCCCGCAAGTTGACAGATCCGATCGATGTGGTCGGCCACCGCTTCCAGCGTCACGGACTCCCGCGAAGTCTGGCCCCGAATCCAGCCCGGAAGAAGCATCCAGGCGTCGAGCGCCGCACCGATCACAGCGCCCCGGTCGATCAGCAACCCGATCTGCTCGTCGCTGAATTGGCGGCCGTCGGGCACGAGCGCCCGGCAATTGTTGTGACTCGCCAGGACCGGCCCGGCGAACCGGTCAAGAGCCTCAAAGAAGCTCGTGTCGGAGAGGTGCGTCGCGTCGAGGATCATTCCGAGCCGGCCGAATTCCTCCAGCAGGCGAACGCCGTCGGGCGTGAGCGGTCCGTCGCCGCCGGTCCCGACCGCGTATCGGCTCGGCCCGTAGTGGGCCAGGTTCACCGAGCGAAGGCCGAGCGCCCACCAGATCTCGGCGTGTTCGATGTCAACGATCGGATCGGCGCCTTCCATCGCGAGGATATAACCGATCGGGGTCTTCCCGGGATCAGTGGCCCAGTCGCTCCAGTGCCGGTCGAGGTCGGCGGCGGTTCGGATCATCCGAAGCTGGCCTCGGCGCTCCAGCAACTCGTAATAGGCAAGCTGGCCCCGAGCGGTGGCGGAGGCGATCTCCTGGTTGGCGAAGTCGAGAGAGGTCCGGCTTGCTCCCTCGGCCGGCGACCGGCCCGGGCGGGCGCGGGCCAGGAGCGTGGCCTGGCAGGCTGCGATCCCGCCTCTTCGCAACTCGGGGAGCGTGGTCGTGGCCCGACCTCGGGAGGGGTGGTCCGTCAGCCCGCGCTCGCCGGCGTTCAGCTCGTCCAGGTTCAGGGTGATGTCCCGGCCCCACGAGAGCGCATTCCAGGAAAGATCGAGGTGCCCGTCGAAGATCGTCCGCATGGTAGTTCCTGTGGCTTTCAAGATCCGATTCCGCCCCTGGAAGAGCGTACCGGATGGATCGCAGCGAGGGGAGGGTGTGGATTGATCGACCTTGCCGCCTGGGCGAAGCCTGGCGGCCCTGCCGGATGGGCGGTTCGGCGAGCGTGGCGACCTCCATTCGCCTCGCGCCTTGATCAATCCAGGCCGATATCTATCCACGGTAGAGAATCGATCGCGCGGGCCATCGGGGCCGTTCCGGTCGAGCTGGGCCACTCGAAGGAGCCGGGAGGTTAGGATGGAATCGATGCTGGATTTGTCAAAGTTCGCCGCAACGGGGCTCACCCGGGACCCGTTCGATTTCCTGGTCGTGCCCGGGTTCCTCAAAGCCGAGACGATCGAGGCAATCCACCAGGATTATCCCAGGGTCGACCGGCCCGGAAGCTTCCCTTTGGAGAGCCAGAGCTACGGCCCCGCGTTTGCCCGCCTGATCGACGAGCTACGCGGCGATCCCGTTCGCGAGGCCTTCGAGCAGAAGTTCGGCATCGACCTCACCGGCCGGCCCACCATGTTCACGGTCCGCGGCCGATGCGCCGAGAAGGACGGCGGCATCCACACCGATTCGGCCACCAAGATTATCACCGTCCTGCTCTACATGAATCCGAAGTGGGAGGAATCCGGCGGGCAGCTCCGTCTCCTGCGCTCCGGGACCGACCTCGATAACTACATTCTGGAAGTCCCGCCCGAGGAAGGAACGCTCCTCTGCTTCCGGCGGAGTGAGAACTCCTGGCACGGCCACAAGCCGTTCGTCGGCCCGCGCCGGGTCATCCAGATGAACTGGGTGACCAGCCGGAAGGTCCTCAACTACGAGAACCGCCGGCATCGAATCTCGGCGGCTCTCAAAAAGATCTGGCTGCGGGCAAGCTGAGGTGAAGACCCGACGATGGACGTCCTCCGCAACCGAGACTTCCAGCGAATCCTGCTAATCAAGCCGTCGGCCCTGGGCGACGTGGTCCACACGCTCCCGGTCCTCGCCAAACTCCGCGCCCGGTATCCCCAGGCGCGGATCGACTGGCTGATCACGCCCGAGAACGCCGACCTCGTTCGCCATCATCCCGCGCTCTCGAACGTCGTGCTGTTCCCTCGCCGGCAACTCGGTCGATTTGGCCGCGACTGGGCGGCCACCCTCGGCCCGGCCCGACTGTTCGCGTCGCTCCGGCGCCCCCGGTATGAGCTGGTGATCGACCTGCACGGTCAGTTCCGATCGGCCGTTCTGGCGGTTGCCACCGGCGCCCGGGTCCGTATCGGTTTCGACAGGCCGGTCCACTCGGAAAACCGGCGATCCCACGAGGTCCCGGGCCATCACGGATGGTCCGGCGCCCGAGAGGGTGCCTGGCTCGCCTACACCCACCGAATTCCGATTCCGACCCTCGACGTTCACGCGGTCGACCGCTACCTCTGGCTGGCCCCGATGCTTGGCCTGGACGAGAATCCGCCCGAGATGGGCATCCACCAGCCGGCCGAGGAATCATCGCGCATCGCCGAACTACTGGAGTCGAGCGGCCTGGGCGGACGCCCGATTGCCGTGCTGGTCCCGGGAACGATCTGGGAGACAAAGCACTGGCACGTCGAGGGTTTCGCCGAGACGGGCCGGTACCTCTCGGAATTGGGATACGGCGTCGTACTGGCCGGAACCGCGCGCGACCTGCCAAGGAGCCGGGCCATCGTCTCATCCTGTCCGGGCGCCCTCGACTTCTGCGGCCGGACCTCGGTCGGCGGGCTCGTCGAGCTGATTCGACGAGCCTCGATTTGCGTGACCAACGACTCGGGCTCGATGCACGTCGCAGTGGCCGTCGGGACGCGGGTCGTCAGCGTTTTCGGCCCGACGAATCCCGTCTGGATTGGGCCGTACGGCCGACCCCATGCCGTCGTCCGCGCCGATCTGGGGTGCTCGCCCTGCAACCTCCGACGCCTCCGCCAGTGCCCCCACGACCACCGCTGTATCCGAGGCGTCTCCGGCCAAATGGTCATCGACCGGATCGACCAGGTACTCGCCCAGCCGAAACGGAGCTGAGTCTTCCGCTACGGTTCCTTCCGATGCGGATGGTCGTGGTCGTGGTCGAGAGGATGGGCGTGCCCCGACTCGCCCTCGGGCCCTGGCACCGGCCTCGCGGGCGTCAGGACCAGCCGGCCGGTCTCCACCCCCTTCGTCCCGATGAGATCGTCGGCCAGGGTCCGGATTTGCCGCGCCGGTCCGCGCAGGAGGATCACTTCGAGGCATCGGTGGGCGTCGAGGTGGACCCGATAACCGCGGCCATCGCCAAGGCGCTGCACCCCTCGGCCACCATCCGGGCCGAGAGCTTCGCCGCCAGCCAGTTCCCCGACGGCTGGTTCGACCTGGCCATAGGCAACGTGCCCTTCGGTGACT
>DAIDJI010000616.1 GCA_027451455.1 Planctomycetales bacterium
ATTCCGCTACTCCCTCCGCTGCAGAGAATGCGAGCGCTCCCCGCCAGATATAGGCTTCCGGAGGCCGATGGGTTGAGCAAAATGATCGAGGAGGTTGAATAGGGAACGGTGCCCGAGGAACCTGGACTGGCCTGCGAGGTCGCCGAGGCAGCGACCGTCAAGCTTTCCTTGCCCCAAAGGGCACTGAAGAAGCGTGGAGGGTTTGACGAAACCTTCACCGCGACCTGTGTGGGGCTGGGCTGGGTGACGTACGAGGTTGGGATTGTGAAACCGTTCTGCTTCGCGATGGCAACGGCCGCCGACTGGGCCGTCGAGAAATTGGACCCATTGTAGATCGCGAAGGCGGCAGCCAGCGAGGCGGCGTCGGCGGCCGACTGCGCCTGTCGTCTCTGGAGATACAGCACGCCAGCATCCAACGCCATCGCCAGCACTCCGACGACGACGGGTGTGAGGACAGCGGCCAGCGCCAGCACCATCCCGCGACGATCGGACAGGAGCCGACATGCGGCAACCGGTCGTTTTCTTCGCATGGATACAACTCCCAGGCGGCTGTGGCGCCCGATCGGGGATAAGGGGATCAGTAGGTTACAGGCATGGTTGAGGTGACTGCCCAGGATTGCGGCGAGAAGAGGCCCTCGGGATTCCAGGTATAGGTGAGGGTGACGCTGACGGTGCAGGGAAGGCTCGACGCGGAGTAACTTACGGAGGAGCATTTCAGGCCGCTCAAGCCGACCGAGAGCCCCTGAACGTATGATTGCACGGTCGAGGTCGAGGCTTGCGGGTTACCAGTCGCCTGCGAGTACGCGGGACCACGCACCGATGCGTACCTCGCTCCCTCGCGTGCCAGAGACTGGAGTTGCTGGTATCGGAAAACGCCGAGTCCCATGACGACCGTCCCCATCAGGAGGAGGATCGTCACGGGGAAGATGACGGCGCATTCGACCACCGACATTCCGCGGCGTCGTAATGCTCGTTGCCGTCGTACCATTTGAGTTCTCTCAGGGGACAAATTCGACCGGGCGTGGCGATCAGGGGACCGGACCAGTCGAGGAAGGCATGGGCATCGAGACCGACTGAGTCAGCGTCAACGTTCCACCGATCGACGGAAACTGGCTGTTGCTGCCGAGAGTCAACAGGACAAACGGGGCCTGCACAGTGACGGTCACATAGTTGTTCGTACTCGACTGCGGCGAATACGGGTTGGACTGTTGATTGACGCTCGAAGGCAGGGACACATTCAGGTTGCCGGCATCGGCCTGGACGGCCGTGGAAAGGCTGGTCCAGCCCGGAGGGAGTTGATAGCCGGCGGCCTTGTAGAATTCGTAGAGGGCGCCATTGCGGGCACAATTCTGGAGGGAGACCATCGCATAGACGACACGGGCGAAATCGACCGCGGCCATGCTGGCGAAGACCAGCAGAGGGAGCAGGAACGCCAGCTCGACCGCCGCCATCCCGCGCCGGGGCAGGCGGTTTTCAGACCGACCTCGACCTCGCAGCGCGTTCGACCACATCATTCGTGAAACCTCAGAGCACGCCAGAATTCAGAAAAAAGCCGGTGGGTTCACGGGATTGGCCCAGACATCAGTCGGCCCCAAACAATCTTTAGGTCACGATGACGAGAGCACGGCCGCGTTCATTTTCATCAACATCGATGATCCCGACCTGCCTCTCGCCGACGATCAACGCGGGCGAAGCTTGTTGGCTTGCCCCTCGGAGATTTCCACGTTCGGTGAGTTTGGCCAATGAGCGCGTTAGAGTCTCTTATCCGCGCAGCGGTATCAACTCGGTCTACGTACCGATTAACATGGGCCGGACATTCAGAGGCACGCCGGAATCCCGGCACGGGCTGCCGGGGGCATCACGTGACGTCGATCTGACGGAGGAATGTCGTGAAAGGATCGTGTTTCGGAGTGTTCGTCGCTTGGACCCTGTTGGCGATCCCGACCGCCGAGGCAGGTGGAGCTACACCGATGCCGATCAACCTCGTCTTCAAGGGAGGTATGGTCGTGGATGGAACGGGGGCGCCGGCTCATCGAGCCGACGTTGCCGTTCGTGGGGGTCGAATCGTCGCGGTCGGGTCGTTCGAGGCCGATCCCGCCGCCAAGGTCGTCGACGCCACCGGACTGATCGTCGCACCCGGATTCATCGACCTGCACACTCATTCCGACGCCGGGATCGTTCGGCCCGAGACACGGCTCAACATCAATTATCTGAGGCAGGGTGTTACCACGATCGTCACCGGGAATTGCGGTGGCGGAGCGATCGACATCACGAGATACTTTGGCGAGATCGACACCCACGGCGCCGGTACCAATGTCATCCACCTGATTCCGCACGGTAACGTTCGTGAGGAGGTCATGGGTCAAGCCGATCGGCGGCCCTCGTCCGATGAACTGGCGCGGATGCGAGCGATCGTCGATCGCGAGATGAAGGCCGGCGCCTGGGGCATGTCGACTGGCCTGATCTACGTACCGAGCCTGTACGCGAGGACCGACGAGATTATTGAGCTTGCGAAGGTTGTTCGACGGTACGGCGGGCTCTACGCCTCGCACATCCGCGACGAGGCTGGCGGGTTGCTGGAGTCAGTGGATGAGGCGATTGCCGTGGGCGACGGAGCCGGGGTCCCGGTGCATATCTCGCACCTGAAGGTCACTGGGCGTAAGAACTGGGGGACGGTTCGCAAGGCGATCACAAAGATCGCCGAGGCAAGAGCGGCAGGCAAGAGAATATCGGCTGATCAGTATCCGTACATCGCTTCCAGCACAAGCCTCGCCGCGATGGTCGTTCCACCCTGGGCGGCGAAGGTGGATGGGACAACGTTCGATCGACTGACCGCCGACCCGGCCCGCGGGCCAGAACTGCGTCGATTCATCCTTCATGAACTGGCCGACCGCGACGACGGCGCCGCCGTCCGGATCGCCCGGTATGAGGCCAAACCCGAATGGGCCGGCCTCGACCTCGCTGCAATCGCCCGGAAACTGGGGACCTCGCCGCTCGACGTCGTCCTGGAGGTTCAGCGCCACGGCGGGGCGCAGGCGATTGGGTTTGTGATGGGCGAGGACGACGTCCGCGAGGTGATGCGGCACCCGTTTGTCGCGACCGCCTCCGACGGCTCGACCCACCTCCCCGGCCGAGGAGACCGGCCCCATCCCCGCTCCTACGGGACCTTCCCCCGGAAGATCCGTTATGCCCTCGATGAGAAGGTCCTCTCGATCGAGGAGGCCGTCCGGTCGTCCACGGGATGGCCGGCCGAGATCCTTGGCCTGGCCGATCGCGGGGTCGTCCGAATGGGGGCGGTCGCCGACCTGGTTGTCTTCGACCCGAGGACGTTTCGCGATTCGGCCACGTTCGAAGATCCGACACAATTCGCGCCGGGTGTCCGGTATTTGCTGGTCAACGGAGTCGCGATGATCGCCGATGGAAGGATGGTCGAACCGCCGCAAGCGGGCGGGAAGTTGCCCGGCCGGGCGCTCCGGCTCGGTCGCGACGGGCAGGTCCCTTCCGCCGACTCAGGCCAGACGAGCGACCGGCCCTCGCCCTGATCGGTAGGGCCTTGCCCCGCCGAGGATAATGCCCAGATCTCAACGGTCGGGCGAAGGGCGCGTCCAGATCCGCAGTTTTCGGCACTTCGTCACGAGAGTCTGACAGTCGGGGGCCGTCTTGAGCGGAATGAAGCCGTCGTCGAGATGTTCCGCGACGCCGGTCTTCGCCAGAAGCGGCGTTGCCGAATCGACATGGGCGATGAATTTCTGGTGCGAGAAGGCATCGGCAACGAAGTCACGAGCGGCCGGTCGCATGGCAAGGGCGGTGGCCCCCTCGGGCGAGGTCAGCAGCGCGATGGCGTCGAAGAGGACCGATGGGCCACCCTCGATTTTCTCGTCGGCGCCGATCCAGGTCCCATCGCTGGCCTCCACGCCGCCGATCTCCGGCGCAATCAGCCGGAGCATCGCGCC
>DAIDJI010000617.1 GCA_027451455.1 Planctomycetales bacterium
GTCGCCTCGATCGCCAGGACGCTCCAGCCCGGCGGCCGACTGCACATCGCGAGCGACGTGGAAGAATACTACCAGGTGATCCGCGAGCTCATGGCAGCCGACCCTCGCTTCGAGGAACTTCCTGCCCTCGAGCCCGACTCGCCTGAGCACGACCTCGACTACCTGACCAACTTCGAACGCAAGTACCGACTCGAAGGCCGCCCGATCTACCGGGCGAACTATCACAGGACCAACGCCGACGCCGTCGCAGAGACCGAAGCCTCCACATCCTCGATTGCCTGATCGCCGGCCCTGGACCGGATCTCAGCCTCAGCGTCGGTTTCCGGGCTTCAGCCGCCCGATCGCCTGACGGCTGATCGTGTCGTTGGGGTCGTCGCGCAGAACCATTCGGTGCCAGGCCAATGCCTCGTCTGGACGTCCCATCCGCTCGCGAAGGTCGGCCAGCCGGTGGTAGAGCCCGGGATTGGGCCGAACCCCCAGCGTCGGCACTGCCAAAGCCTCCTGATACGCCGGTCGCATCGCCTTGAATGCCTCCTCGAAGGACGTGTACCAGCGATCTACCTTTTCAAGTCCCTCGCGGTCACCGACTGCCCGAAGCGCTGCTCTCAGCCGATACCAGAGAATGCCGTTGAACGGCTCGAACTCAGCCGCTCGGCGGAACGCACGGACCGCCTCCGGCCAGTCCCTGGCCGCCAGCGCGACCATCCCTTGAGGCTCGGCGAACCTCGGGTCATCGGCCATCGTCCTCGGCAGCTTCGCCAGCTCTCCAGCCAGCCGGTCTGCTCGAAACGCCCCCGAGAGACCCGTTAGCCAGGCATCCCACGCCTCGGGTGAGTCGGGATGCCGATGCAGGACGTCTTCCAGTACCTTCAATCCATCGGCTCCCCGGCTGTCTCGAACGAGCGCCTGACCAACCGTCAATCCAATCGGCAGGTTCTCCGGATGCGCTTTCCAGAGAGCCTGGAACATCAAAACCTGAGAGGCCGGGTTCACGACGTCGATGTCCAGCCGGCCGACGTTCAGCAGGATGCGTGCCCGGTCGAGTGGATCGGGCTCGACCTCCACCAGTCTCATCCCCAGCGCGTGCGCCTCCTCAACACGTCCCTCCTTGTCGAGCAGATCCATCAGCGCCCAGCCGGCCTCAGCCACGACCGGATCGAGCTTCAGCGCGTCCTTCCATCGCTCCTCGGCCAGGTCGTACCGCTCTCGAAAATACTCGGCCTTCCCTTCGAGGAACCGAATCCGGGCGGTCTCCTTCGCATCCTTCGGATGCAGCCGGGCCAGGTGCTCCAGCGCCATCGACGGATGTGGATCGTCGGCCTCGGTCGCAAGCTGGCCCATCAGCAAATGGGCCGTCGGATCATCCGGATGATCGCGCAGATAAACCTTCAGATCCTCGATCGCCTGGCCAAACTGCCCGGCGCGGGCCTTCTCACGAACGTCCGCCAGCCCGGTTGATCGCCCCCCGCTCAGCATCATCACCGCTGCGACAACCAGCCCGAGTGTCAGCAGGCCGACGACCACCGGCGCGCCTGCCCGGCCTTGCTTCGAGGTGAAGGCGCTCATGATCTCTCCCCGCTCGCGGCCGGCATTTATTCAACTCCCGGTCCATCGCGGCGGACGCTTCTCGAGGAACGCCAAGATCCCCTCCCGAGCGTCGTTGGCCATCGCGTTTGCTGTCATGATCGGGACCGCTCGATCGTAGGCTTCCGCCTCATCCAGCCCTTCCAGATCGTAGAACGCTCGCTTGCCGATCCCGATCACCAGTGGGCTCATCGACGCGATTCCATCTGTCAACGACTGAACCGCCGCCTCGAGTTCCTCGACGGGGACCACCCGGTTGACCAACCCCAGTTCCATCGCCCGATGCGCCGTGATCGGCTCGCCAGTCAGGAGCATCTCCATCGCGGCCCTGGGCGTGATTCTCCGAACGAGGGGCACCATCGGCGTTGTGCAGAACAATCCGATCTTCACGCCGGGCGTTGCGAACGTCGCTGAGTCGGCCGCGACTGCCAGGTCGCAGGCGGCAACGAGCTGACACCCGGCCGCTGTGGCGGGCCCCTGTACCCGAGCGATCACCGGCTGCCGCAGCCGGCGCAATCCCAGCATCACCCGCGCACAGGTGTCAAAGAGCGACCGATACTCTTCCTCGCCGCGACCCACCATCTCCGAGAGGTCATGCCCCTAGCAGAAGACCGGCCCCGCAGCCGCGAGCACCACCGCCCGGATTGATTCGTCGGCCGCGAGGCTATCGAGCGTGCTCTCCAGGAACTCCAGAAGGTTACGGGAGAGCGCGTTCCGACGCTCCGGTCGATTCAGCGTCAATCGGAGGATGCCAGACTCCTTCTTGACGAGCAACAACTCTCCCATGTCCACCTCACCGTGTGAGAGACTTGTAACGGATGCGATGCGGCTGGTCGGCGTCGATGCCAAGTCGCTCCTTGCGCTGGGCCTCGTAGGTCTCGTAATTGCCGTCGCACCAGACGACCTGGCTATCTCCCTCGAACGCGAGGATATGCGTTGCGATCCGGTCGAGGAACCATCGATCGTGCGTAATCACGACGGCGCACCCGCCGAAATCCAAGAGCGCCTCTTCCAGGGCCCGGAGCATTTCGACGTCGAGGTCGTTGGTCGGCTCGTCGAGCAGCAGGAGGTTGCCGCCGCTCTTGAGCAGCTTCGCCAGGTGGACGCGGTTTCGTTCGCCGCCCGACAGTTGGCCAACCTTCTTTTCCTGGTCAGGACCCTTGAAGTTGAACGAAGCGACGTACGCCCGCGCCGGCACCTTTCGCTTGCCAAGGACGATCGGATCTTGCCCGCCGGTAATCTCCTGGAAGATGGTGTTCTCGGGCTTCAACTCGTCTCGGTTCTGATCGACATAGGAGTAGACGACTGAGTCACCGAGTCTTAGCTCGCCGCGGTCGGGCAACTCCTGGCCGACAATCATCCGAAAGAGTGTGGTCTTGCCGGCGCCGTTGGGTCCGATCACGCCAACGATCCCACCGGGCGGCAGGCGGAAGTTCATCCCCTCGAACAGGAGGCGATCGCCGAACCCCTTGGCGACCTCGTTCGCCTCGACGACGAGGGTCCCCAGGTGGGGTCCGGGCGGGATCTGCAGGACGACGGCCTCCTCGCGTTTCTCGGCGTCCTGGCTGGCGAGTTGCTCGTACCGCTGGAGCCTCGCCCGGTTCTTGGCAACGCGAGCCCTGGGCGACATTCGGACCCACTCCAGTTCTCGGGCGAGTTGCTTGCGCCGGGCCGATTCCTGCTTCTCTTCGAGGGCCAATCGGGCCTGCTTCTGCTCGAGCCACGACGAGTAATTGCCTTCCCACGGGATGCCCTGGCCTCGATCGAGTTCGAGGATCCACTTCGCCACGTTATCCAGAAAATACCGGTCGTGCGTGATACAGACGACAGTTCCCGCATACTCTTCCAGGTGGCGTTCGAGCCAGGCGACGCTCTCGGCGTCGAGGTGGTTGGTCGGCTCGTCCAGGAGAAGCAAGTCGGGCCGTTCGAGAAGCGTCTTGCAGAGGGCGACGCGCCGTCGTTCCCCGCCGGAGAGGGTTGAGACATCGGCATCGCCTGGGGGAAGCCGCATGGCGTCCATGGCGATCTCGATCCGACGGTCGAGGTCCCACCCCTCGGCGGCCTCAATGGCGTCCTGGACTTTCGCCTGCTCGTCGAGGAGCGTGTCCATCTCGTCGGCGTCGGGTCCTTCGGCAAGTCGGGCGTTGATCGCGTCGAAGCGGGTCAGATGGCCCCGGAGCGTGGCGACCGCTTTCTCCACATTGCCTCGGACATCGACCGAGGGATCGAGTTGCGGCTCCTGGGGGACGTACCCGATCGAGATCCCCGGCGCCGGACGTGCCGTGCCGAGAAAATCCCGATCGAGCCCGGCCATGATCCGCAGGAGCGTGCTCTTCCCCGAGCCATTCCCGCCGATCACCCCGATCT